>JBEEGU010000320.1:0-5053 GCA_041167025.1 Verrucomicrobiota bacterium | reverse complement strand
TGCGACCGGCATTGGGGACGACATCGAGGTCGCATGCTGGGTCGGCGTTTTCGTAATTGATCGTGGGTGGAATCCATTTCTTGTCCAACGCAAGCGAACAAAGCGTTGCCTCGATTGCACCGGTAGCGCCAAGCGGATGGGCATAGTAACCCTTTGTGCCGCTGACGGGGATTCGTTTCAGCTCATCGCCGAAGACATTCTTGATCGACATCGTTTCGGTGCTGTCGTTGAGCTGGGTGGAGCTGGCGTGCGCGTTAATGTAATCAATATCCTGCGGCGTCAGCTCAGCATCAGCGAGTGTTTCGCGCATGGCTCGAATACAAGATTCTCCGCTCGGCAGCGGAGAGGTCATATGGAATGCATCGTTATTCAAGCTGTAACCGAGAACTTCGGCGTAAATGCGCGCATTACGGGCTCGGGCGTGGTCGAGTTCTTCAACGACGAGCGACGCCGCGCCTTCGCCCATGACAAATCCATCACGTAATCGATCGAACGGACGGGACGCCAGTGCTGGATCACCCTTCCATTGGCTCATTGTTTTGATAATCGCGAACGCGCCGAAAGTGAGAATGCCGAGTGGTGCTTCGGCGCCTCCTGCGACGATCACATCAGCCAAGCCGTCCCGAATGTAGCGCAGCGCTTCGCCTACCGCGACCGTTCCACTAGCGCAGCTGTTCGAGTTCGTCGTGCCGACCCCGCGAAACCCACATTCGATCGCGATGTTGGAATGGGCGGATCCGCCGAAAACTTGCAGCGCCAGCGTTGGATTTACTCCACGCGTTCCTTTTTTTAGGAAACGAATATGCTGGTCTTCCGCCTGGCACACGCCGCCCAGCGCCGTGCCGAAACTAACGCCCACGCGATCTTGCGGCTGATCGCGCGAATAGGCCAACTTCGCATCGTCTAAAGCCAGTCTGGCCGAGGCCACCGCAAACTGGGCATAGCGATCGAGACGTTTCAGGCGATGCGGCGGGAAAAATTCGTCCGGATCCCAATCGCAAATCTCGCCACCGCAATGTGCGTTAAAGGCGCTCGTGTCAAAAGTAGAGATAGCGCTAATGCCGGATTTCTGGGCAAGGATGCCGTTCCAGAATCCGTCGACCCCTTTTCCAATACAGGTGATCGGACCAAGACCGGTGATGACCGCGCGCCGTTTGTTCATCTGGTTGCCATCACCGGCTTCGCTTCCAAAAAGGCTTTCATGCAGCGCAGCGTCCGGCTCGCAACAGGATGGATGAAAAAGTCGCCGATAACCGTTTCGGCGAGCGGGGCCAGTGCCGGAACACGAAAGTGCAAATCGTGCATGATCTCGACCCGGACACCGTCACCCGTTTCCTGAAATGTCCAGACCACTCGCATTCCCTTGGTTAAGGCTTTTAGATGATGAAACCGCACCTCCATCTTCTCGCGGTCAATGACCTGTTCCGATGTCCAGGAGATTGGAATCCCGGACCGGCGCGCCGCCATGACGACAACATTGCGATTCGGGCTCCGTTCCAGGTAATTGATGTAACGATAATGCGGCAAGATTTGGGGCCACAACTCAAGATTCGCCGCTGTTTCAAAAATCGCAGTGAGCGGCGCGCGCATGAGGATTGAATTCGATTTATGCATTTCGGTTGCTCGGAATTTAGCCTACAGTCGGAATGTAATCTGACAATCGAGGTAACGATGGCGTTGGAAATGAAAACCATTTGTGAGAAATGTGGCGCGCCGTTGGAATCGCGCAGTGAAGCCTACATTTGCACATTTGAGTGCACTTTTTGCGCAAGTTGCGCGGGGAACATGAATTCGGTTTGTCCGAATTGTGGTGGCGAACTGGTAAAACGACCGCGGACGAAGGAATAGCATAATCACGTGAATTCCCCCGGATCGGGGAGCACGCCCGTCTCGGGCGTTGATTACGGCGTCCCGCCGGAACGAACTTTCGGAAGGTTGCGAAGACGAGACGTCTTCGCCCACGCCCGGGACGGGCGTGCTCCCCGGAATTTGCGCGATGGACGCGCTCCCCGGAATAGGACCTTCTCTCGCATCAAAACCCGCGGCGGTGTCTGATTCGATAGGTCAAGAAACAATCGTCTCCGACAGCACGTCCGTCTCGGGCGTTGGTGACGGCGTGCCGCCGGAACGAGTTTGGGAAGGTTGCGAAGACGAGACGTCTTTGCCCACGCCCGGGACGGACGTGCTCCTCGGAATAGGACCTTCTTTCGAATCAAGATCGTCGATGTTTGATTCGGTAGGTCAAAAAACATTCGTCACCGACCACGCGCATGTCCTTCAGCGAACAATGTACGGTGTGTGGTAAAAAATTTTTGCTCAATCCGGTAATAGTTGGTGCGTCGCTTCCGCCAAAGACAAAGGGCGCAATGGTGAGGTTGAGTTGATCGACCAAATCGCGCTCGATTAACGCCCGGAAGAGTGTCGCGCCGCCTTCACAGGCCACCGTGCGGACTTTGTATTCGGTGCGCAATCTTTGCAGCATCTCCACCAGATTGACCTCGCGCGATCCGCTCAAGTGCAACGTCGCTTTCTCCATCAGGGCACAACGAAATTTTCGCGGCATACGCGTCGTAGAGAAAATGATAATCGGCGAACGGTCGGCTTGAAAAATATTTAGCCGCGGATCGATTTTTCCTTCGTTGGAAACGATGACACGCAAGGGATAGGGAGTTTGTCCCCGTTCGATTCGCTCTTCCCGCAGCTCTTGTTTGGGCAACCCGAGGCGGACATTATCGAGTTTCAGTGTGCTGTGTCCGATGAGAACTGCGTCACCGATCGAACGCTGCCGCAACAGATGGTCCTTATCGACGCGAGAGGTGAAATCGACCGGTGAAAACCTCCGCGTCGTGATTTTGCCATCTACTGTCATGGCAAAGGTGGCCATGACAAAAGGGCGCTTCGCTTTCATGACGAAGAAAACGCTCAACGTCCAACGTCCAACGTCCAACGTCGAATTATCAGAATTGAAGATTGAGCGTTGGGCGTTGAGCGTTGGACGTTGAAAGATATCATGGCTGGAAGCGCCTGACGTATTGCCGAATTAAACGATCGTGGTGCGGCCCGATATTCATTCCGTCTCAGAGATTTCGTGCTCGAGAGTCGCGACTTCGCGTTCCATCTCACGCAATCGTATGTGACCGGGTTTCCCGCTCGGGCGATAAAAGAAATAAACCAGGCCGCCGGGAGCACTGCAAAGGAGAATGATGAGGAAACTCATGGAACCGATGAGTTTGGCCACGGCAATCGGGACGCCGCACAGATTATTGAGCATGACCTGTAAGATTTGCTCGCGCAGTCCGACGCCCGCAAAACTAATCGGTAACGCCGTGATGGTGCGTTCGATCGGCAACACGGCAAAGAAATCGATGACAGGGACGGCCGCCCGAAAAGCGTAAGCCACACACAAGAAGGTGGTGAACGTGGCCAAGTGAGCAACGAGCGAAACACCAAAGGCGAGCAGACTGGCAATCCAGTGCCGAGCATAAAGATGGTACGCTGCCGAAATTTCGATCAATTTTTCGCGTCCCGGAAATTTGTGCGGCAATTTATGAAAAAGATTCAATCCGCTAACAACGAAACTGGTCAGCAGACCAGTGATCGAACTGCCGAGAAGAATGAATAAGAGCACAAGTAATTGCCGCGGAGTGACACCCGATTCGACTGTGACCGGTGTTCGCCAGAGCAAATCGAACCTCAAACTGACCAACGCGACGGTGATGACCACCAGCGCGACCAATCCGATCAAACGGTCGAATACCACGGCGAGAAGCGCGCCCGCTTTCTTTTTCGTCTCTTTCAGGAGCAGGTAACTCTTTACGATATCGCCCCCCGTGCCGCCTGGCAGGAACTGGTTATAAAACATGCCGATCAGAAACAATCCCGACACGCGATTGAAGCTAAGATGGATCTTCTGGACGCGAAGAAGAATTTGCCAGCGAACCGCCGCGGACAATTCCACGAGGATATAAGACAAAATACCGGCGGCGACCCAACGATAATCAGCTGTGCGCAACGCGGCTGCCATTTTGGCACGTTGATCGGGATCGTGGAACACCCACCAGAGCATGGCGCACGTCACCGCCAGCTGAAAAAGGGTGAGCAAAATTCTTTTCATTCGCCGAATCGTTCTTTCCAGAGTTCGACTGACCGGCGAATTTCATCCGCCTTCCGGCGAGGGCTCATCTCCCACACGAACTGGCAATTTTTCGGAAGGAGCGGCACAAGCTTTTCCAATTCGACGCCACCGGCGAAAGGCGCCTGGTGATCTTGAGCGGGCCAGATGCAGTCTTGAACATGACATCCCAAAGTGCGCGGGCTGATCGTGCGCAACCACTCCGCATGGTCGAGAAACGCCAGGTTTTCCTTGATCTGGATGTGCCCAAAATCATGCCAATATCCGACCGTGGGAGAATTGAGCTCATCCAGCAAGGCCGGGAGCTCGCGCTCCGAGGGAATTTCTTCGTAACCGCGGCGCCCTTCTATCCCGAGGCGAATATCTTTCGCGGCCGCGTATTCCACGATCCGGCGCAAACAATCTTTCACCCGTTCCAAGTACGGCGCTGCGGCCGCCTCCCGCTTTTCCACCGCGCGAATTTTTTTGTGAACGTATTCGCGCGAAAGCAATTTTCCGTTCTTGGCCAGGGTGATCAGCGAATCGGTTACCGGTCCGATTCGAACCTCTCCAAGATGGAGGACGACGAACGGGGCGCCCAAACGCACGGCAAAATCGATCGTCTGAAACGTTTGTTTGACGGCGCGTTCGCGTTCTTTTGGATAGATGGTGGAGAATTGATAACAATCCGGAGAAGCTTGCATCACTTCCACCGGCAGGGGACAGAAGTTGTGCAGACTACTGAATGATACTTCGCCGGCATCGAACATTTGCTGAATACCCGGCATCAGTGAGATGCGAATCCCGTGACCCAGTTCTACATGATCAAATCCGAGGTCCTTGATCTCGCGCAACATGGTGTCGCCGGCAGTATGGCGGCCGGAATTCCAGCAAGTCGAAAACGAAATCATCGATGGTTACGGAGCAACTACCGGTTCCGGC
>JBEEGU010000319.1:0-6238 GCA_041167025.1 Verrucomicrobiota bacterium | reverse complement strand
TCTCGTGGCGTAACACGACCCAGCCCATCGCTTTCTGCGCTTCCTCGGAGGCAAGTGCCTCCCAGTGGGCGGTCGCAACATCCTGCACCCAGCGGAGGTAGACCGTGTTATTGACGTGATTTTGCCCGTCGATGTCGGTGGGCAGAACCGGAACGGTGATTTCGAAAATGGCGGAAGACATTAGAGGCCAGGCTGGAGCAGCAGCAACGGTTCAACGTTCGACCCGCCTTCGGAGAGGCTTTTGGCGTGGCAGGCCCTCAACATTTAACATCAACGTTCAACGTCCAACGCTCAACGTCCAACCCTGAATGTTGATTGGTCGCTGTCCGCGTCCCTCGGGGTCATGTGAATTATTTCGGGGAGAGCAATTTAATTTTCTCGGATTGGGCGACGGCGTCGCAGAAACTCGCGGTTGTGAGGTTTTTGCGGCGATTCCATCTTTATCTTGGGTGTCTCTTCGCTCCGATGCTGATTTTCTTCGCGGTCACCGGGTCATGGCAGATTTTTAATTGGCATCAGTCAGACAAGGGCGGGATTTACCGCGCCCCGCGCGCGCTACAAGTTTTGTCGGATATTCATAAGGACGCTCATATCCCGCCGACGCGCCGCGCGAGTCCGGCACCGGTACGGTATTTCATGTTCGCGGCAGCGCTGGGACTCATCCTGACGACGGTGATCGGCGTGATCATGGCCTACCGATTCAGCCGGCAACCGGTGGTGGCGACGATCTGTTTAGTCATCGGCACTATTTTGCCGGTGGCCCTTATCTGGATCTATAAGTAGAGAAACCCCCGGGGCGAACACGCTCAATGCCGGAACGCGCCTCTTGAGTTTAGCGGAGCGCAAATGGCAGGTGTCTTGCTGCTCACTGGTCAGCGTGAAGATCAGCGTCCAAACCAAAATTCGTTACAAAGGCCTGGAGTATTCGACTCCCGATGAGTTGCCGGCGGACGCGCATTCTGCTTACGAACAGGCAATAGCGAGAGGCACGCACGCCGCCCCTAACGGGGATATGACGACGGGACCTATTTTCAATGGCGACTCGTTTGATTCGCCAATCGATGTGCCACCGGCCAAGAGGAAGGTTTATGAGGACGCCATGCAATTGGCCCGCAATGAAGCAAGGCCGAAGCCGGAGCCCGGGACGGACACCGGTCGGCCGACGAAAAGACAAATGCGGCTGATCATTCTCCTGGCTGAGGTATTGCTGGCCGCTGCGATCGTCATTGCGAGTCTTAAGCTGGCAGTCTAAAAGGATATGCATGCGTTAGGCACAGTTATCGCGAGCGGTGTGTCATTATCGCCAAGAAGTTGCGATGGAAGCTGAAAAAGCTCGAACGATTTTTGCACCGAACCGGCTTGCCAATTCAATTCCCCTATGAACCATATGGCCCATGGGCACGGTGCGGATGGGTCTGATCGTTTTCGTAGCAGGTTTTAGTGGGTTACAATTCGTCTCGGCGACGACGAAGGGCCTAAGCCAGATCGTAACCCCCGAACTGCAACCGCCGGGCGATCTCTCGATCAGTTTTCAAAGGCAAAGCGAGCAGATTGCGAATCCGTACGAGGTACAAGCAGAAATGGGTTTGACGCAACGGGCCGAGTTTGCCATATTCAAGGGATTCAAGCCTAACGAGCTCATCTTCGCCACGGAGCTCGGATTACTCACGAAAGAACCTTACCTGCTTTCCATCGGATTCGTGAATTGGTCGCCGCACAGCCACGTCGATCCTCAACCGTTCATCGAAGCGGGCTATTATACCGAGCAGCACAAATTCATCGTGGGCGCCATTCACACCCCGGATAAGGATGAGGCGATTCTCGGATACGCTCACGACTTTAACAAGACGTGGCGGGCGCAAGTCGATTTCCAAAGCGGTTCCGAAAATTCATTAACAATCGGATTCACCTGCAATATTACGCGCGACTTTCAAATGAATCCCGCGCTCTATGTTAACAATGGGCCGGGGCATGAGCTATTCGGCTACGTCGTGTTTAGCTATACTTTTCACCTTTGGGGTGACAAAAAGAACTAAAGTCTGCGGCTCAGAACCGTCTTCGAGGAGTTTGAGCACAACGCTCAATGTCAGGGCACCAACGAAGATCAGGAGTCCGCTGCGCAATCGACAGAGACTAATAGATCCCTGGCAACATCCGTCGCGTGCGCGCGGAGTACACTCGGTAATCGGGATAGTGAGCCTTGAGCAGGCGCTCTTCGCAGTAGATTCGAATGTTCGCGCCAAAAAACATTAACAAAACCAGCATCGCCGCCGCGGCGCTGAAATGTCCGGCGAGACCCGCCACAACGAAAAGGCAAATGGCAGTGTAGATCGGATGGCGAATGAACCGATAAGGTCCGTTGGTGACGAGGCCGCCGGCGGTCGGGTTAGCGCTCAGGTGAAAACTGCGCCACCCAAAGGTGATGCGTGCCCAGATCATCAATCCGACTGCGGCAACTTGGATTGCGATCAAAAAGGGATGAGTCGCGAAGAGCGATCCATTTCGCCATAGTCCCAACATCCCAAGAACACTAACGCCGTAACCGACGACAGAGAGGAAACTCATTTAATGGATTAAACAAAGCGAACGTCGTACGACCGAAGCGATTCGGGCCTGTCCCGCAAGGGGCGAGCGCCCCAAGGCACGATAGCATAAAAGAAACGCGCCTTCCCAGTTCGAGAAGGCGCGCTTCGCTTAACAATTAACGCTAATCTTAATCCTCGTCGAGGGTGACGCGGTCAACCGTCACGTTGTCGCCTTCGCCCATATAATGGACGCGGACCGGAACGCCAACCTTCACCCGCGTGCGCACCGTCGCTTCATCGAGCTCTTTTCCGCTTCGGGTCACATAAACGACTTTCTTGCCGAAACGGTAAGGCCTCGCACCGGAAGTCTCTTTCAAGACGATCCGGCTTCCCGGATTGAACTCGGTGATCGTGCCGCTGCCTTCAGTCGTGGTGGTGGTCGTGGTCTCGGAGACCTGTGCCCATGCAAACGGGGCCGCTACCGCTAATGCCATACTTAATAGTACTTTCTTCATTTTGGTTCCTTTCTGGTTCCCTTGCTGGTTTTCTCCCTCGCCGATCAAAACTAGCTTCCCAATAAATGA
Source organism: Verrucomicrobiota bacterium (assembly GCA_041167025.1). GTDB lineage: Bacteria > Verrucomicrobiota > Verrucomicrobiia > Chthoniobacterales > UBA10450 > DATFCK01. The sequence continues at coordinate 3,129 of JBEEGU010000319.1, read as the reverse complement.
GCGCGTCCTTTTCAGGTTCTTGGTGAAGAGGACCCGCTTGCTCCGCGGGTATGCATCGTCTTCGATCTCTTTATAAAACGAAGGTGTTGGTAAGTTTGACGAAAGCCAATCGGGCGATATTCAAGGCTCAACGGTATATACGCCTAAACGTTTGGCTGACAATTATTTGTGATTTGAACAAAGATTCGAAAGGTCGCGCCTGGATGTCGATACCGTGCTCGGATCACGTCACATTCCCAAAAAACAAAACAGCGGCAGCGAAGTCTCCTTCGCTGCCGCTGCGATATTTTTTGAGCAGTCGGATTACGACGCTGCCGTCGGAGTCGGAGTCGCAGTCGGTGTTACCGTTGGGCTCGGAGTTGCCGTGGCTGACGGAGTCGCGGTTGCCGATGGCGTTGGCGTCGGGGTTGAATGGTGGGGGTTATGCCGGCCTTTATCCCAACCAAAATGGTTTCCTGGCGGGGTGGAACCGGGCGTTGCGCTTGGGCTAGGTTGTCCGTGGCCATGACCATGACCGGCGGTCTGCTGTCCGTTGGCCGCAACATACATAGCTAGCGACAGACAACTGATGGCGGCGAGAGTTAACTTGTTCGCACTGAGTGATTTCATAGGTTTCATTTTGTTCCTTTTATTGTTTTGTTTTCGCCCGGTGGTGACTGCCGGGCGCGAGCATGCGGGCCCGCCTTCATTATAACTACCATAATGAGCATGAGGCACGCCTTCGATCAACTTTTTCCATAAAGCGATCAATCATTCATCAGGGGGGATCCGAGAGAACAACAGAGATCAACTTTGTCCCGCCCGATCACCGCCCTGCCACGAAATTTGAAAGATACGCGCGACGTCTCCCGAACTGTCCCCTCAAAGCCTTGTTTTCCTTTTGTGACCTCTTATCCGGCATTCGACCCACGGCGTAGCGCGCATCGGCGGCCGGGCCTGGATTTGTTGCGCGCTCTTGCCGTTGTTCTTGTCGTTGTTTATCACGCGGGACTTTTCGGATTCGCCCTGCCATTCCACGTTCAACGTTTTGGCTGGATCGGAGTGGACTTGTTCTTTGTGCTGAGCGGCTACCTCATTGCCGGACAACTGCTGAGGTCGATTGCTCAAGGGAAGTCACCGACGTTAGCGCAGTTTTATTGGCGTCGGTGTCTCCGCATTGTGCCGGCATACACCGCCATCGTGGCGCTTTATTTTTTCCTGCCCCCAGGGCTCAGGGAATACGAACGGATTCCTCCTGCGTGGAAGTTTGCGTCATTTACCCAAAACTTTGGGCTGCGCGGAGGAACCGCTTTTTCGCACGCATGGTCGCTCTGCATCGAGGCGCAGTTCTATTTTGTGTTGCCGTTCGTTCTTCTCGCTTTGGCGCGGGTAGGCCGATCTGCACAATCATTTCTCGCTATCTCACTTCCGATATTGATCCTTGTTTCTGAGTTGCTCATTCGCGGTTCTTTGGCACAAATCAATTTGGAGGGAGCGAACCCCTCATTCGGATGGTGGCAACAATGGATTTATTATCCGACGTACTCACGACTCGACTCGCTGACCCTCGGCATAGCCTTGGCTGCGATCGAAGTATTTCGACCGATTTGGTGGGCGGCTCTGGAAAAGATGGCGGGGTGGCTCTTGTTGGCTGGTTTGCTCGCCGTGATCGTGGCACTCGTTCTGGCGGAAAACGGCCTGAGTTTGGCCAGTTCTGCTTTCGGCTTTTCATTAGTATCGCTTGGCTGCGCGACGTTTCTGATTTCGGCAGTCAGTCCATATATCGCAATCTCGCGAACCGCGATCCCAGGCGCAGCGTTCCTGGCAACGATGGCTTACAGCATTTATTTGAGTCACAAACTCATGATCCACCTCGTCGGTGATTTTTGCACCGCGCACACTCTTTCGTCATCCATCGCATATCTGCTCATGCTCGCGGCGGTTCTGGTCATGGGCGCATTATTATTTTTTTCGGTGGAACGCCCGTTTCTAAAACTGCGGCAGCGGACGCGAGAAATCAAGATAGGAGCTAGTTGAAGCGGAAGACAGAATTTGGATTGGAACAAACGCTCAATGGCCAACGCTAAAAACGGTCAATGGTAGAACAGACGAATGCACCAACGGGACTTGCGTCCGCCCGGTAGGCTGCGACGTGAGGGCGTGAAAGATGAGAAAGGCTCGCTTTTGACGCGACTAACTGATTTTCTCCCGCTTGCAGATGAAACAGTTTTTTTTGGTAACGATGATTTTTCTTGGGGTCGGGTGCATCAGTTTGGCGGAAGATTACCAGGGAGCCGACGCGGTGCTGAAGAAAGTAGCTGCGGCAATGGAGAAGCCGAGCAGTCCCACTCCAGATTACGATAGCCCAATCAAGCTGAAGAAAGAACTGAAGGCGTTCCGGGAGAAAGGGAACAGCTTAAATCCGGCAGAGATCGCGAAACAGTGGTTGCAGTTCGTTGATCGTTTTCTGAATCTGCCGGCGGAGCGCGGATCAACGAGCTGGAGTTCCTCGAGCAGTAACGATCCGGAAGGGAATGTCATCGGTTTCCAGCAAGTGGCGGAGGCGATGCCAGCTCCGTTATCGTGGGATGCGCTGGCCCAGCAATTGGATGCGCGAACTCCCGAGAAGAATGACATCGCGCGAACCGTGGTTCTGCGGGTCATGGCGCATTGGCTTGCCGGAAACACCGCCGCACTGAAAAAGGATATCGACGAACTGGAACAACAGCCGAAACAACAAACCTCTTACCAACTAAACACACTGCGATGGGGGCTGATTCAAAACTCTGATGACGGTGCCGCCGTCCTGTCATTCCTTGAGCAACGCGTGGAAAAAGACGCCAAGACTGCCGATCGAGGACTGGTATTGCAACTGCCAGATTTAGTGTCACTCGTGGGGGAAGAGAGAGCAGCGAAGTTCCTGCGCCAGGCTTTGCGCGATGAAAAAGGAGAAATCTCGATTGAACGCGGGGTCGCGACACAAAAGCTGGCGCGCAAACTTGCCGTTGAGATGGTGAACGATCTGAAGGGCGCGCAGTGGGGATTGGCTACCTCCCTCGATGCGACGGCACTTTATGAAGGGATGGCAAAGCGTTTCCCGGAAACAGATCGTAACTCCTACCGCCGAGCACAGGCACAGAGTTACTACCT
>JBEEGU010000318.1:0-4658 GCA_041167025.1 Verrucomicrobiota bacterium | reverse complement strand
GCCTCCCCTTTTGCCAAAACGAGATTCCAAAAACTTGCGGCATCTGGTGCTCGAAAAAAAACTTCGACGCCATCTTCACCGGTATAGCCCGTGCGCGCGATGGACAATGGCATTCCTTCCAGTTCCAGGTCGATCATCTGATTTCTGGGCGGAAGTTCCCGATTGTTGCCGAGAATCGCGTGGAAAAGATCGACCACTCGCGGGCCCTGGATGGCAACTCCGCCGAACCCAGCGCTGCGATTCGTCAGATCCATGGAGGGCGACTCCTTGTGTTCATCCAACCAGGCGAAGTCGTCATCCGTGCGCGATGCATTGACGACGAGGAGAAATGTGTCGTTGCCGATCCGGTAGGCGATCAGATCGTCGATGACGCCGGCCTGTTCATTCAGGAGGAAGGTGTATTGGCCCTGGCCGCGCTCCAACTTGTCGATGTTGTTGGTCAACATCGTGTTCAACCAATTCGCAGAGCCGGGACCGCTGACGATGAATTGCCCCATATGCGAAATGTCGAACATGCCAACACGATTTCGCACCGCCTGATGCTCATCGACGATACTGGTGTACTGCACCGGCATGAGCCATCCGCCAAATGGAATGATTCTGGCCCCGCGACGGACATGCTCTTCGTACAAGGGAGTGCGTTTCTGCGCGGCCTCGGACATGCCCGCCACACTAGACTCACCCCAAAGTAGCGCAAGCTTCCGGCTCGTGATCTGACAGTTTCGCAAGCGAGAAGCTTGCGCTACTTTCGCCGGCATGAGCTGGCTCGACAAATTGGAGCGGCGATTCGGTTTCCTCGGCATCCCGGGATTAATTCGAATCGTCATCGGGTTTAATGCGCTGGTCTTTATTCTGGTGTGGCTCAGCCCGGAATACGTTTCCCTTCTCAACCTTGATCCGGCGCGCATCCGGCATGGAGAAGTCTGGCGCCTGGTAACCTACATTTTCATTCCGCAAACCACGAGTCCCTTGTGGATCATCTTTGTCCTTTGGTTTCTCTGGTGGATCGGCGATGGACTGGAGCGCGCCATGGGAGCGTTCCGGCTCACGCTCTATTTCTTTGTCGGTATGATCGGGACGACGGCCGCCGCATTTTTCTTCGGCAGCAACTTTTCGAATTTAATGCTAACCGCGTCGTTGTTTTATGCCTTCGCCCGATTTTATCCCGACGAGGTGATTTACGTGTTGCTGATTCTTCCGCTGAAAGTGAAGTGGATTGCCTGGATTTCAGCTGCTGTCTTATTGGCCAGATTCTTTGTTGGCACGAACTCTTATCGCATGGCGGTGGTCGCGGCTCTGAGCAACTACCTCATTTTCTTCGGATCAGCCATTATCCACGACGCCCGTCAGCGCCGCGAGGTGTCGACCCGGCGCCAACGTTATGCGGACTCTTCCCGAAGCGAGACGGAGCCACTGCACAAGTGCGCCATCTGCGGCGCAACGGAACTGAGCGATTCAAACTTGGAATTCCGGGTCTCGCGCAACGGGGAGGAATATTGCATGCAGCACTTGCCGCGCGCTGAGACTGCTATCTAATGCGCGAAAGCTCCCGCCCAGTTTCTCCGATAGACCCGGCAGTGCCTGCCTGACTCTGGCAGCTTGACCCACCTACCCGCGGAGCGGAAGCTTGGGCCATGACCGACAAGAACACGGCTCTCGTGCCGGAGGAAGGCTGGCATTGCCTCCATTTGTTTTATCGGATCGATTACGGGCAGTGGCAATTGTTCGATTCGGCAGAGCGGACTGCCGCGAAGACGAATCTTTCTGCTCTCGTCCAGGAAGTTCGGGCGATGGAGTCGACCCAATTGCTGACACTGAGCGTCGTCACCCCAAAAGCGGACATCGGTTTCATGCTGATTACCCCAGATTTGCAATCAACGAACCGAATCGAAAAACGCCTGACTACCGCTCTTGGTGCCGAGATCCTGACACCGGTTTACAGTTATTTGTCCCTAACCGAGGAAAGCGAATACATCACGACCGAGGAAGAATACGCCGAGACCCTCGCGCGGGAGCAAAATATCAGGCCGGATTCAGAAAAGTTTGCGGAGGCGATGGGGACGTTTCGGGAACGGATCAGACATTATCGGGAGGACCGCGTTTATCCGACATTGCCCGACTGGCCGATCGTTTGCTTCTATAATATGAGCAAGCGAAGGGGTGAGCATCGCAACTGGTACGCGTTGCCTTATGATGAGCGACGCAGTTTGATGAAGGGTCATGCCACGGTCGGTCGTGAATTCGCCGGCAAGGTGAAGCAGCTTATCACCGGTTCGACCGGCTTGGACGATGCGGAGTGGGGAGTGACCCTGTTTGCCCGGGACACTTTTCAGATCAAAGCCATCGTTTACAAAATGCGATTTGACCCGGTCAGCGCCGAGTACGCAGATTTTGGCGAGTTTTTTATCGCGATCCAACTTCCGCTCGACGAACTATTTCGACGCCTGCAGCTTTGATTGACCGTTGGCGCCTGCGAGGATGGGTGACAGAGCGGTCTATTGTGCACGCCTGGAAAGCGTGTGTGCCGAAAGGCACCCGGGGTTCGAATCCCCGCCCATCCGCCAAGTCCAAATTGTAAGGTAGCTCACGGCAGCACGGTGATGTCTGTAGACGTTGCCCTCTGGGCAACGCGACGCGTTTACCGAAGAATGTCGTTAAGGTTGCAAATCGCGTCGCGGGAGGATTTGCAACGGCTGTTGCACCCGAACAATGCTGCCGCTGGGCAAAACGCCGCGAAAACTGGTGCAGGGATAAACAATACAATCCCGCCCCAGGACTGATCCTGGGTTGATCACCGCATTACATCCGATCTCGGTGCGGTCGCCGACGATTGCGCCAAACTTGGTCAAACCCGTGGCAATCCGCCCTTCGGGTCCGGCCACCATGATCTCCCCATGATCCAGTTTCACATTCGAAAGAATCACCCCGGCGCCGAGATGAGCGCGATAGCCCAGGATTGAATCGCCCACGTAATTGAAATGCGGCGCCTGCACTTCATCGAACAAGATGCAGTTCTTGAACTCGCACGAGTTCCCCATGACAACTCCGTCGCCCACGATCACGTTTTCGCGCACGTAGCAGCCGCTCCGGATATGGCAATGTTGCCCGATCCAGGCAGGTCCTTTCAGCACCGCGCCTTGTTCTACGATGGTGCCCGCTCCGACAAACACCTGGTTCGTGACAAAAGGTTTGCCGACGAGCTCACCCATGACTCCCGGTTTCAGGCGAAACTGCAGATAACTGGCGATCTGTTTCAGCGCGTCCCAGACATACTTCTGGTTCTCAAATAGCTTCGCATGAGCGGAGTGCTCGAGGGTTAGGAAGTCGGCTGGCGCAAACATGTATATGAATCAGACTCCCGCGCGTTTGGTAACTTTCTGACCGTCCTTCGTGTCGCGTACATCCCAGCCTCGGGCCCCTAACTCATCGCGCAATTCATCACTTTTTCGCCAATCTTTTGCAAGCCTGGCCGCGCGACGTGCCTCAACCAACGTCGCAACTTCGGCCGGAAACTCCGCGGATTCCGCCGGTATCTGCAAGACACTGTTAATGCGATCCCACCATTGTAACCATGCCGCGGCCGCGGCCGGCGCCAATTCGTTGCCGTCCATCGCTCGGTTCGTTTGCCGGATTGACTCGAAAAGGAAGCCCAGTGCGGCGGAGATATTTAGATCGTCGTCCAGAGCCGCTGCAAAGTCGTCACCGACCTGAACGGCGTTTTCAACGTCGCCGCCATTGGACGAAGCGGCTGCACGCAGGCGTTCGCGCCAATCGTCGATCCGAGCCAGCGCCTGGCGAGCCTCTTCCATTCCTTCCCAGGTAAAATTGAGCGGCGCGCGATAATGCACCCGCATGAGCGCGTAACGGATTTCCCGTCCGCCGTAACCTTTGCCCAACACGTCCGGGATTGTGTAAAAATTGCCTAGTGACTTCGACATCTTTTGCCCATCAACCAGAAGATGCGCGCAGTGCAGCCAGTAACGCACGAATTTCTCACCGGTGCACCCTTCGCTTTGCGCGATTTCCGCCTCGTGATGCGGAAAAATGTTGTCGACCCCGCCGCAATGGATGTCGATCTGGTTACCCAGGAGCGTGGTGGCCATCGCGCTACATTCAATGTGCCAGCCCGGGCGTCCGCGGCCCCACGGGCTCTCCCAGCTGACGTCGCCATCCTCTTTATCCCATGCTTTCCAAAGCGCGAAATCGCCAATGTGTTCCTTGTCGTACTCGTCATGCTTAACCCGCCCGGTCGATTGCAGTTGTGAGAGGTCGAAGTGGGCGAGATGGCCGTACCCTGGAAACTTGCCGATCCGGAAATAAACCGATTGATCGTCGGCTTGATACGCCAGGCCGCGGGAGATGAGGATCTCGATCATGGCGATCATCCGACTGATGTATTGCGGATCCGTCGCCGCGGGAAAATTATCCGCGCGTTTGATCCGCAAGGCATCGAGATCGTTGAAGAAGGCCTCCTTGAAAGGCTGGGTGAATTGAATGAGCGGAACTTTGGCGGCGTGCGCTCCCCGAATCGTTTTGTCGTCGACATCCGTCAAATTCATTACGCGCTGAACTTGGTAGCCGCGCAGTTCGAGATGGCGCTGAAGCAAGTCTTCGAAAATGTAAGCCCGAAAATTTCCGATATGGGCGCGGCTGTAAAC
>JBEEGU010000317.1:0-4255 GCA_041167025.1 Verrucomicrobiota bacterium | reverse complement strand
GCAGGTGTTCGCGTGGTTTGCCAGCCACCCGGCTGAGCCTATCAAAGGCATTTCCGTCTCGAATCTTTTTTCTCAACCGCCGGGCGATCTTGAAGGGCCATGGCCGCTTGCGGCTGGAAGCGTTCATCCCCTTCGCTTGGAAGAAACGCTCAAAGCGCTGCGCGTCCATCCCACCGAAATCGAGGGCTGTCACGTGCAGCCTTTCATTCCTCGCGCGGCCGAAATTAATCAAAGTGAAGAAACCGGGCGCAAAGCGTTCAACCGCGTCGCCAATGCCCTGGCCGAATGCAGTTCAGTTCATGCTGCGGCGACTTGGACCATGGAGCACGAGCCCTGGGATTTTTGCGCTATCTACTACAACGCGATCGACCGAGTTTGCCATGACTTCATGACCTTTCACCCGCCACGTCATAAAATGGCGGAAAATCATTGGTTCGAAATCTTTCGCGATGTGATCAATGGCATTTATCGGTTTCACGACATGATGCTGGAAAGGCTCCTCCAGCTCGCCGGACCGGACACCACGGTAATGATCGTTTCCGATCATGGCTTCCACAGCGATCATCTTAGGCCAACCGAAACGCCCGGCACTCCACTTGGCCCCGCAGTCTGGCACAGGCCTTATGGAATTTTTGCCATGCGAGGTCCAGGCGTCCTGGTGGACGAACGAATTTATGGGGCGTCAATTCTCGACGTGGCTCCAACCGTATTGACTTTGTTCGGTCTGCCGCTCGGTGAAGACATGGACGGAAAACCATTATTGGATGCATTCGTGCAAGCTCCTTCCGTCACTCGAATCCCTAGCTGGGAAGATGTCCCCGGCGAGGCAGGCATACACCCGCCGGGGACAGGCGGGGAATACTCCGAAGCGGCGGAGCAGGCTCTGCAACAGTTGGTCGATCTGGGTTATGTCGCGCCTTTGAGCGATCAGGAAAAAAAGACGATCACCATGGTCAGGATCGAGTCACAATTCAATCTGGCTGTGTCGCTCTTGGACGCGGACCTCGCGGTCCAAGCAGTACCGCTTCTGGAAGAACTCCACCAGGAAGGACAGGAGGACCGCTTTACCCTGGTGCTGGCGCAAGCCTATCTCAATCTCGGTCGATTCCCGGATGCACGTCGGCTTCTGGAAGATTTGGTCAAGCGAACCGAAAGGAAAAGTGAAACGACCCATACCGCCGCGCTTGAAGATCCGGCGCGTTCGCGCTTCCCACGCGTTGATTTGCTAATGGGCGTACTAAATTTCGAAGAAGGCCGCGTTGATGAAGCTCTCGCACATCTCCAGCGAGCTGAAGCGGGGGACGCGACACTACCCCGGCTGCATAACCAACTCGGTTATGTCTATCTAGCGCGTCGGCGTTGGGTTGAAGCGGAGCGAGCATTTGGCAAGGCGCTCTTAATCGATGGAGATAATGCGCGGGCTTGTCACGGCCTCTCCGTTGCCTTACTCCGGCAAGACCGAGCGGCGGAAGCTGCTGAATTAGCTTTGCGCGCCGTTGGACTTCAACACTTTTTTCCAGCAGCCCATTTTCAGTTGGGACTGATTTTGGCGAGACTGAACTGGCCGGAACGGGCCGCTCAGGCTTTTGAAGCCGGTCTAAAAATGCGGCCAAATGCGATCGTCGCACACCGATATCTTGCCCGTCTTTACGCCCGCCTTGGCCAGGACGCGAAAGCGCGCCTACACCGCGCGGCGGCGACGAGCACAGATAGCCTGTCGTCGAAATAAATTCAGTAAATTGGGTTGGGCGGGACTCGAACCCGCAACCAACCCCGAAAGCTTTCGCGGCTGCTCTCACAACCCTTGTGGGCTACGACTGCAAGCTTTGGGTTCTTCTTGCGTTTTAGGGCGATCTCAGTCTTGCGCGCATGCGCCATCGATGGGAGTTCCCGGGACACGACCAGCTCGACGGCGCCGCCGAATCGGCGCGTTGTGTGATTGCTACCGCGACGATGTTCTCGCACGCGTCTATCCGAATCTTCAGTCGAGCCAATATAGTACCGTCCCGATCTGCCGCGCAAAATGTAAGCCCAGGCCATTGGGATTTGGGTTGGGCGGGACTCGAACCCGCAACCAACGCCTTAAAAGGGCGCTGCTCTACCATTGAGCTACCAACCCGCAGGCTCCCAGTTTGTCTTGAGTGCGACATTTTTCAATCCCGGAAAGATTTCCGGCTGCGCCTGGGCGCCATCGACACCTCCCACCTGCAGGCGAGACGTCTGCTCTACGATTGTAATCGCTCGATCAAATCACGCAGCGAATTTTTCGGACGTTCCAATTTGAACACCGACAGACCTGCTTCATTGGCGGCTCGCCAGTCACGTTCCGGATCGTCGCCAACATGGACAACGTCGTTTGGTTTGAGGGAAATGAATTTTAAGGCCCGTCGAAAAATTTCCGGATCGGGTTTGTCCGCGCCGATCTCGCTCGAAAGGAAAATCTGGCTGAAGAACTTTGCGATTCCGAGTTGCTCCAGGATCATTCGTAAGCGGCCGTCAAAATTTGAAACGATCGCGAGTGGGAACCTCCGGTGCATGTGGCGCAGCACATCCCCTACTTCCGGGTAGAGTTCCCACACGCCCGCTTCAGCAAAGTGTTCGTAGGCAACCTCGAAGAAATTGTCGCGATCGAGCTCGTCGAGATTCGGCCTCGTCTCCCGAAGCATTCGATCGACAAATTCGCGCCACCAGTCTTTGTCGTCATTTTCGCGCGGACCCTCAATCGCTTCCCGTTTCGGCATCTTTTTCCCAGTCGACGAAAAGGCGCGATCGAGTTGAGCCGCATCCAACTCCAATCCCATTTCGGCGCCGACTAAGGCGTAATTCTCACCGACGCTCTTCACCAGATGGAAAAGAGTACCGACGGCATCAAAGAAAACGGCTTTAACCACGTCTACTCACAGTAGTGGCCGTTATGAAGAAGCGCTGTTCAAAGTTTGTGAGCTTTCACGGTTCGCCACTCCAGCTGTAGACAAGTCGCGCCCCTCAGCGGATTAATGCGGATGGTGCCGGTCGAACACGATGATCCGATTAATGCGAAAATCCTCGCTGTTTCAGAGGACAAAATAGAAGGGTTCGTCCAGGAACCGTTTCAGGAAATCGCGGAGCGTTCCGGAGTCGATACCAATGTGGTCATGGCTCGGATTGCAGCCATGTTGCATGCCGGGACGGTTCGCCGAGTTCGCCAGACTTTGCTGGCAACGAATCTGGCCGACGGCGCGCTCGTCGCCTGGAAACTGCCTTCGAAGAAAATTGACGACGCCTTCGAATGGATGTTTCGGCGCGATCCGTTTTCTGGCCACGTGGTTTTGCGTTCGACCGACAATGTGACCCCGGGGTCCGATTACAAGTTGTGGACGACGGTGAAAGTGCCGCGCGGATTTTCTCTGCAGCAACACTGCGAATTGTTGTCGGACAAACTCGGGGTTGAGCATTTTCGGCTTATGCCGGCCAAAGGCATTTTCACGCTCGGAGTAGGACACGTTCGTCGAAAAAGTGTCGAGGTCGGAAGTAAAGGCGAACAGCCTGCGAAAATGGTTCCGGTGCAAGTTGTCGAACTGACTCAACCGGAATGGGACGTTTTGCTCGCGCTCAAGCGTGAATTCAATGTCGAAGAAATCCAATCCTCACCGTGGAAGGCGCGGGCGGAGGAAGCGGCGATACCACTAAGCGAATTTTTTCGCGTTGCCTAGGATTTGGCTTCGCGAAAAATCTTGGGGCGGTTTTCCACATTCCTTGAACATGTGAAACCATCGTCGAGCGGTGTCCGTGTCACGCGATTCAATGCCCTGTTTCACTGGGCCGTTCCGAAAGGCCGCGAGATGGAGGCGGGGGGAGAAGTCGGCCGTCACCACATTTTAACCCACTGTTATTGGCGTGAAGCCGGACCCGAATTCAAAGACGTTAATATCATGGCGGTAGCGCACGGAACCGATAAGGAATTGCTCTTACAGCATAAAGCGGCGATCGACCGGCATCTGGCCGCGAAACCAATTCCTGTCTCGTACACCAATGTTTTTTGGGGAGGGCGCAGTGAGATCAAACCTTCAGAGATATCGCCCAAAATTTATCGGCAATGGTGGAACGAGATGAAAACGTGACGAGTTTCTTTGTGCCCGTTGCCGTTGGGGCGAGGCCGGGCCCGGGCGGGTTGCATCGATTTGGTGCGCCGCCCTTCGCAAGCAAAAATGAATAGCGCAGAGAAATGAAAGCGTTAATCGAGAAGATGCGTGGCGGACTCGACTTGAGCGCCGGC
>JBEEGU010000316.1:0-12510 GCA_041167025.1 Verrucomicrobiota bacterium | reverse complement strand
ATTGCCGATGCGCCGCACCGTGCCCTCGAGAATGTTCGCAACCCCGAGAGCTTGCGCGATCTCGCGCAAATTCCGAGCCGCCCCCGCCCCGCGGTATTGCATCACCGAGGTCCGACTGATCACTTTTAATGCGCTGACCTTTGTAAGGCTGTTCAAGACATCGTCCTGAATTCCATCTGCGAAAAAAGCGTTCTCCTTCTCCTCGCTCAAATTTTCCAGCGGCAGAACAGCGATGCTTTTTTCGAAGACATCCGAAGCGGACGAAACCAAGTGCGCGACGCGACGTCCCTGGAACCAGAATCCAAACGCCAGAACACTGATCGCGACTAGTATGGCAAATGCCCAGGCAATCCTGCGTTTACGCACACCGGCGGCGTGAAGTTTCTGGAGCCTCCTCAGCTTCTCCGGTACTTTCGGATTTCCAATGCCTTCGCTGCAAAAATTTACGACGCCGATTCTAATTCCATGCTTTACCTCGAATTCGCCCAGGTCCTGCAAGTGAGGCTGCCATTCCGCGTATTGACTGAGATCGTCCGCGACGCGTTGCGACAGCAGGATGTGCCCCGCATCTCCGCAATCCATCACTCGCTGGGCCATATTGATTCCGGCTCCCGCGACATTGGTGCGGTCGTTTACATCGGAGACCGCATCAACCGGTCCACTGTGAATACCCATGCGCAAGCGCATGTCGGGTTGGCTGCGGAGAGCCGCGCTGATTTCGCGCGCGCATCGCACCGGCGCATCCGGGCTGGTGAAAAAAGCGAGCGCCATCCCGTCGCCGGTCGGCAGGCGCACCAGTTTCTCCGCCGCCTCCGCGCGGCGGAACTGCTCTGTCGCGCGGACGAGTTGATTAAGCCGTTGGAACAAATCGCTCTGCTGATTGATCAGCAGCTTCGAATAGCCGACCAGGTCCATGAACAAAACGTGTGCAATCTCGAGGCTAAGACCACTTTGAGGCTCAGAAGACATACCGCTAACTTGCGGCGATGATTCCGCTTCCGGCGCAAACCGTCGAGCGGAAACCCGTTGTGAAAGCCTTGGCTTTGCGGGGCGCGGATTCTCCCACTGGCGCCGCGGCCGAGAATTTTGACTAAAGTGTAGCGGTTGAAGAGTTTTTGAGCGCCGACAAAGTCACGCAATGTCGCGTGTGGGACATCATCAGAGTCCTCATTAGTCACGGCAGGAGAGTAAACATGGCGAACATCCGAAGGAAGGGCAAACCGGTGGGGGAGCGGCACGGCACGCTTTGCGTTCAAACGAGGCCAATACACTGTCGCAGTTCGCATCGGTTCGGTAAGCTTCGCCCATCTTGAAAAGTGTAGAGGTGCTGCCGCGGCGAGCGTCTGTATGAGAATAAGGCGGTTGGCGCAACCGCCTCACAACAGTCTTGTCCTAACGGGCGACGACGGGTCGAATGAACAGTGAAAGATTCCTCCACTTCAGTCGGAATGACAAAATGGCTATTTTTACCTAGTCGAATCGTAGCGCAAGCGCGTCGCTTGCCGCTTTTTGCACGCGGAACCCGCTACGATACCGAATTCGCCCTGCCCTGCCGCAAGCAATCCTCTAATACACCGTGACCGGCTCCGGGCCGGCGAGGATTTTTTTGAAGCGTGCGTTATTGCGCAGCGGATCCCACATCGGGTCGCAGCGAAGATCGGCCAAAGTAATGCTGATAAGGTCCCCCGCACTCCCTACCAAGCCCGGCCGGGTCAGCAAGACCTCGAGAAGTTTGACTGCTCCCTCTACCTTGCCGGTGTGGGCATAAATAAGAGCGAGTTTCGCCGACGCATAGTCTTTGACGCGTGGATTCGCTAGTTCCGCTCCGCGCAATCCTTCACGAAGGGCATCTTCTTTTTCGCCGACGAAAGCGAGAAAGACGCCTAACTGCGAATGGTTGTCGTAATTATCAGAGTCCTTAGCCATATCTTCCTGAGCCTTTTTTAAATCGGGCGCCAGCGTTGCCGCAATGCGCTCTGGAGCTTCATGCCGGGCCACTTGAGCTTTAGCCTTCAAAATATTCGGAGAGGGGAATTCCAGCCGGTTCAGGAATTCCGGCGGGACTTGGGAAATCGCCTGCTCGGCGCCGGCATAATTGTGTTCTAACATTCTAACAAGATATCGCTCGAGATTGAGACCAGGCTCATTTGGATCCGCGCTTTTATCGGCTTCCCTTTCCCTGACGGAATTTTGCCAGGACTTGAAGCTACCGCCCGTGGCGTAGAACTCGTCCTCGGTTGTGTCGGCTGGACCACGATCAGGAGCATTTTGTCTTTCCAAAGCTGCTCCGAGACGGGCGCGAGTGCGTAACAGGGCCGGCCAGTTTCGCACCGCTCGATAGGTTAGGGCGAGGTCATAGTGGAGCAATTGCGCATTGTCGGGATCGAACACGGCCGCGCGCTCGAAATCTTCCAGAGCTTCGCGCCATTTTCGCTGACCGCGATGGATCCGCCCTGTTGCTCGAGCAACTTCCGACGAGTTAGGCAAAAACGCGGAGGCGAGCGAAAGTTCGTAAAGAGATTGATCGGAATTCGCCTCGCAGCGCCAAAAATAATAGGCCATCGCAAGATGGCCTTGACCGAGCTCGGGTTGCAACCGTAGCGCCGTCTCCGCCTCGGACCGCGCCTTGGCCTTGGCATCGGGATCGCGCCGGCGATTGGACGAAACCATGCTCGAGAGACTGGCGTGGGCCAGGGAAAATTTCGGATCGAGATCGACGGCTTGCTGATAGAATTTTTCTGCGGCATCGTATTCCGGCTGTTTCGCGAAAAAACGATTCTCATTTTCGCGTCCGTGCAGATAAGCCACGTAAGCTTCTGGATTTTCGGTTGGCTTAATCGAAGCGCTGTTCCTTTCCACGGGCGTGAGGGTCGCGCGCAGTTCACGAGCAATTTCGACGGCTAACTCACCTTGCAGCGAAAGTGCGTCAGTTAATGTACGATCATAATGCTGCGACCAAACCTGGTTATCATTTCGCGTATCAATGAGCGCGACGTTAATCACGACCCGGGTGGCCGATCTGCGCACGCTACCCTGAAGCACATGCGAAACTTGCAGGGTCTGGCCAATCTCCTTCAACTTTCCCGCTACGGCCATCCCGCGATAAGCCATGACCGAAGCGCGTCCGATTACTTTGAGATCCTTGATCCGGCCTAGACTAGCCAGGACGTCGTCCTGAATTCCATCGGCGAAAAACGCTTCATCTTTTTCCGCGCTCAAATTTTCGAACGGGAGCACGGCGATGCTTTTTTCGGAAATGACAACTGCCGGTGTCGTCGCCGGCTTTTCGACTCGTGCCGATCTGACGTGTGATCGCCAGATTCCGAAATACCACCCGGCGATCGCGATCAGGGCAATCGCTGCTCCACCCGCGAGTGCCATTTTTTTTCCCGGCTTTCCAACCGAACGCAGCGGTCGCGTTTGCGCGTTCGATAATTTCAGGCGGTTTGCGACCTCAGCGGTGGATTGCGGGCGTTTCGTTGGATCTTTGGACAGACAAGCTGCAACCGTTTCTTCCCAGATTGGTGGGACTAGCGCTGGCTCGATGTTCAAATCCTTGCGCCGCTCGCTCATGGACGGCGCTGCGCGTTCGTGCACCTGGCGATCAATGTTGCCGGAATAAAAAGGCGGCTTGCTTGTCAGCAAATCGTACAAGGTCGCGCCAAGTGAATAGACATCGTCCAGATGAGTGCCGCGCTCACCGTCAAGCTGCTGCGGGCTCATGTAGACCAGTGTTCCGCTCCGCATATTTTCCATCGTTAGCCGGCTGACTGTATCGCCCAGACTGCGGGCAATTCCGAAATCCTGCACCTTCAAATCGCCGCGCTGATTAACCATCAGGTTCCCTGGTTTGAGGTCGCGGTGAATGATCCGGGCATGGTTATGCGCGTAATCGAGTGCATCGCAGAGTTGAGCCGTCCAACCTGCGATCTCGTCGGGTTCGAACGCTTTTTTCTCCTTTTCCGCGCGCAAATTCGAAAGCGTATCGCCATCGACGTATTCCATGGAAATGCAGGCCGAGCGTTCGTCGTTCACAAAATCGTAAATGCGCACGATGTTTTTGTGAGTCAGCTCCAGGCTGCGTTTTGTCTCACTCTTGAGATCGCTCAGCATGGCGCGATCGTGCACAATCAAATCCGGCAGGAACTTGAGCGCGACGTCGCGCTCTAATTCTTCATCGCGGGCGAGCCAGACGATTCCCATGCCGCCTCGTCCCAAAACCTTAATCAGTGCATAACGGCCGAAGAGTTTTTGACCGCCGGAAAATTCGCGTAACGTCGCGTCAAGATTGTTGCCCGGTGCCCCGTTAGCCACGCCGGGAGCGTAAGCAGTGTTGGGCCGGGAAGAAAGTTCAAAGCTGGAGGGCGGAGTTCCGCGACGTCCGTTGTCGTTCGTGCGGGCTCGTGGAGCTCGCCCTCCGTTTGGGACACCTTGCGTCCGTCTCCTCATGAGTGCCTTTGCTTTCGTCGATACTTCCTGCTAAACCAAAAGCGATGAATACGTCGGAAGAAGGGGGAGCCTGGCTCAAAGCCGCCGATGGCAAACGGCGCGAGCTTCGCGGCAGTTGTTCTCTCGGTCGCACAGCCGCCAATACGGTCGTGCTCGAATCACAAAAAGTTTCACGGCGTCACGCGGTGATTCATCTGCAAAATATCGGCGAATTCTGGGTGATCGATTTCGGGAGCAGTAACGGGACGTTTGTGAACAAGCGGCGGATTCATCACCCTGTTCGTCTCAATGATGGAGATCAAATCGCGATCGGCGATCAACCTTTCACCTTTTGTCAGCCGACTATGATCTCGGACGAATACAGAACGATGGTGACGCAGCGGACTGTGCGCGAAGTGCAAAACATCCCGTGCTGGTTGCTCGTGGCGGACATTTGCAATTTCACTCCGTTAAGCCGCAGCATGGAAAGCGCGGGTTTGGATGTGCTGGTTGGCTCGTGGCTCTCTGCTTGTAAGGAGATCATCGAACGACACCACGGCAATATTAACAAGTATCTCGGGGATGGGTTTCTCGCTTATTGTCCAGAGGGAGCGACAACTCCGGAGGAAATCGCGACAACGATTGCGGAAATAAAGGAGTTGCAGCAGAAAGGAAAACCGGAGTTTCGGACAGTGCTCCATTTCGGTTCTGTTGGAATGGGTGGAATCGCGTCGATGGGAGAAGAGAGTTTGATCGGCAAAGAAGTGAATCTGATCTTTCGTCTTGAAAAGCTCGCGGGTTCGTTAGGGGAATCCTGCGGAATCAGCGACGCTGCGCATGCGAAGCTTGGGCCTCTGTTGCCCGTGCGGCCGCTCGGGGAGCATGAGCTGAAGGGATTCGAGGGGAAATGCGCGTTCTTCGCTGTATAAAAGCCGGTAGGCTAGCAAAAAACAAAGAAAGCGGTGTCATCCCGAGCTGCGAAGACAACGAGGGACCTCACACCCCACGTAATATGCGAGGTCCCCCACGTTCCTTCCGGATGACACTATTTGCGGAACGACTGTATGAGCGGGTCACTTGGCAACCGGATTAGGTGGCGACTGGGTCCAGCTTTCGCGCAGCTGAGGGCACGGCAAGCAATTGCCGCTACCTAAGCGGGATATCGAATCACCTGATCGTCCCGAACTCGCCTTGTTGTTGAATTAATTTCGCGATTAGGCCCGTCCAGCCAGTCTGATGCGACGCGCCGAGCCCCGATCCAATGTCGCCGTGGAAATATTCGTGAAAAAGATATCGATTGCTGTCTTCCGGCATCTTGAAGCCGTCGCGCGACGCTCGCGCGAATGGCCGATCCCCTTTTTCATCGCGTAACCAGAGCTTGATCAAACGGTTGGAAAGGTCGTTCGCGATTTCCTTCAGGTGCATATAACGGCCCGATCCGGTCGGACATTCCACTTTGAAATCGTCACCGTAGTAATGATGGAACTGTTGCAGTGATTCGATCAGCAAATAATTGATCGGGAACCAAATTGGCCCGCGCCAATTGGAATTGCCGCCAAAAATTCCAGTTTGCGATTCCGCGGGCTCGTAACCCACAACGCGTTTTTCGCCGCGTGCGTTCAGGACATACGGATGATGTTTGTGGAATTTGCTGACCGAACGCACTCCGTAGGCGCTCAGGAATTCGTCCGGGTCGAGCATGCGGCGCAATAAGCATTTCATGCGATGGCCCCGGGTGAGGGCGACCAGGCGGCGCTCTCCCGCACCCGGTTCCTGCCAGCGCGAGACCAGGCTGGCCAGGTCTGGACGATGGACCAGGTACCATTCCATCCGGGCTTTGAACCCCGGGAGCGCGTTGATCAATTGCGGCTGGATCGTTTCGACGGCGAGCAGCGGCAACAAGCCTACAATCGACCGGACGCGCAGCGGCAAAAAGCGGCCGCCGGGAGTGTGCAGAACGTCGTAATAAAATTCGTCGTCCTCATCCCACAGGCCGATGCCTTTGCCGCCCAGATTGTTCATCGCGGCGGCGATTCCGAGGAAATGTTCGAAAAACTTGGTCGCGATATTTTCGTAAACATGATTTTGGAGCGCGAGCTCGATCGCGATCCGCATGAGTGTGAGACAAAACATTCCCATCCAGCTTGTCCCATCGCTTTGCTCGAGATGGGTGCCATCGGGCAATCTGGCGTTGC
This sequence comes from Verrucomicrobiota bacterium, assembly GCA_041167025.1. Lineage (GTDB taxonomy): Bacteria > Verrucomicrobiota > Verrucomicrobiia > Chthoniobacterales > UBA10450 > DATFCK01. Next base: position 5,887 of record JBEEGU010000316.1, on the reverse strand, counting down.
GATCGAAAACGCCAATGTTGTCGAGGCCGAGAAATCCGCCCTGAAAAATGTTGTTGCCCTCGGAATCTATTCGATTCACCCACCAGGTGAAGGTGAGGAGCATTTTGTGAAAGATGGTTTCGAGAAAGGCCCGATCGCCTTTGCCTTTTTTTTTGCGTTCGATTTGATAGACTCGCCAGGCCGCCCAGGCCAACACCGGTGGATTCACGTCGCTGAAATTCCATTCATACGCTGGCACTTCGCCGTTGGCATGTTGGTACCATTCACGCACGATCAAATCGAGCTGGGCCTTGGCAAAATCCGGGTCGACCAAGGCGAGAGGAATGCAGTGAAAGGCCAGGTCCCACGATGCGTACCAGGGAAATTCCCACTTGTCCGGCATCGACATGACCCGTTCGTTGTAAAGGTGTCGCCAATTAGCGTTACGGCCGTTTTCACGCTCCGGCGGCGGTAATGGCTGGCCCGGATCACCGTCGAGCCACTGCTCGACGATGTAATGATAGAACTGCTTACCCCACAACATTCCGGCAAGCGCCTGTCGCTGGATTGCGCGATGCTCCGCGTTTAAAGATGCAGGCGCGCTCTCCGCGTAGAACTGATCCGCCTCATTTTTTCGCTTCCCGAAAATTGCGTCGAAATCCGAGAAAACATTACTCGAATCGTCTTCTACCGTTTCCTCCGACACTTTGACACCTTCTTTTCCTGGAGGGGCAAACTCCTGTGAGCCCGGCATCGCGGGAGCTCCGCGCTCCATTGGCGATTGGACGCGTGTTAACCGTAAGCGAATCGTCTGCGACTCGTTAGGCTCAATGATCAATTTATAATGCGCGGCTGCTTTGGTCCCGACCTTGTTCGGATTGACCATGTCCATCTGATCGTGAACGACGGCGTGATTGATCGAATCCTTTACGAAGCGCGAACGATTCGGTACTCCCCAAAGCCGCTCGAGATTGGATTCATTTTCGGTAAAGAGAAGTCGCTCGGCTCCCTCACAGTAAAAATCGTAGGCGCCAAGCGCATCGTGACTCACTTCGATTTTAGCAGGGGTGCGTTCCTGCAGGTTCGGTTTCGCGTTGTTTCGGCCCCAGCTCCAGGTATTACGAAACCAAATGGTCGGCAGCAAATGCAGGGCGGCCGTTTCCGGGCCGCAATTTGTGGCTGTGGCCCGGATTAGAATGTCGTGTGAGGCAGCCTTCGCGTATTCGATTTCGATATCGAAGAAGCGATTGTCATCGAGGACACCGGTATGCCAGAGTTCGGATTCGCCTTCGAATTTTGAACGCGACGCGTTTGCCTTGATGAGTTCATCGTAAGGAAAGGCGCTTTGCGGATAGCGATAGGTCATCCGCATGAAACTATGGGAGGGAGTATTGTCGAGATACCAATAGAGCTCCTTCACATCTTCCCCGTGATTGCCCTGGGGCCCGGTTAGGCCAAAGAAGCGCTCTTTTAGGAATGGATCGCGTTCGTTCCAAAAGGCGAATGCGAAACAAAGCCGCCCCTTGAAATCCGAAATGCCTCCAATGCCATCTTCATTCCACCGATAAACTCGGGAGCGAGCGTGATCATGCGGGAAATAGTTCCACGCATCACCATTCGCACTGTAATCCTCGCGAACCGTGCCCCAGGCCCGCTCCGCCAAGTATGGACCCCAGAAATGCCACGGCTCGTCGTGCGGCTTGTTTTCCTCGAGTCGAGCTTGCTCGGCATTCATGGGCAGTCGAACCCATAACGAAGCGGTCTCCCGCTGTCGAACAGGAACTTGGAGGGACACGCGCCGTGGTGTCCCTAATATTGGGGCGCCGACGGCGCGGCGCCCTCCAGGCATTGAATTGGGGTGAGCCGGGGCGAATGCTACACGAATATATGCTCACGGACGGCCTACGCTTGTCTCAGCCAGCTTGTGACCTCAATTCCGCAACCCGCAATCCCAAATCCGCGATCGCATCACTCCCACTCAATCGTACTCGGTGGTTTGCTCGAGATGTCGTAAACAACGCGGTTAACGCCTTTGACTTCGTTGCAGATCCGATTGGAGATACGGGCGAGCAGTTCGTAGGGGACTCGCACCCAATCCGCCGTCATGCCGTCCTGACTTTCCACGATACGAAGCGCCACGGTATTTTCGTAAGTGCGCTGATCGCCCATGACGCCAACCGTTTGTACCGGAAGTAATATCGCGAACGACTGCCAGACTTTGTAATACCAGTCCGCCGATTCCATTTCGTTTTGCACGATAGTGTCGGCCTCGCGCAGGATGGAGAGCCGTTCCGGCGTCACTTCGCCTAAAATGCGCACGGCCAGTCCCGGGCCAGGAAACGGTTGGCGGTAAACAACCTCTTTTGGCAGGCCAAGCTGCATGCCGGCCTGCCGTACCTCGTCTTTGAACAATTGCCGCACCGGTTCGACTAATTGAAAATGCATCTTTTCGGGCAGCCCGCCGACGTTGTGATGGCTTTTAATAATGCTGGCCGGATTGCCGCCGATCGAGACGCTCTCGATCACATCGGGATAAAGTGTGCCTTGCGCCAGAAATTTATAGCCGCCGTGCTGGCCAATCCCATCTTCCCGGTCTTGCGCCATCAATTCTTCGGTGGCGTGCTGAAATACTTCAATGAATTCGTTGCCGATCGCCTTTCTCTTTTCTTCCGGATCAGTGACGCCGCGCAATTTGGACAGGAATCGATCGGTGGCGTCGACGTATTTCAAGCGAACATGAAAATTCTCGCCAAAAACGCGTTGCACTACTTCTTCTTCACGGGCCCGGAGTAATCCGTTGTTCACGAAGATGCAGGTCAGCTGATCGCCGATCGCCTTGTGAAGGAGCGCGGCTGTGACCGAAGAATCGACGCCGCCGCTTAGCCCGAGAACAACTTTTGCGTCTCCCACCTGGCGCTGCACGCGCGCGCACGCCTCCTCGATGAACGACCCCATCGTCCAGTCCATCGTGCAACGACAGATGTGATAAGCGAAATTCTGCAGGATTTCCTTGCCGCGCGGGGTGTGCGCCACTTCCGGATGAAATTGTAGTCCGTAAAGCTTGCGCGCGGGGTCCTCGACCGCCGCGAAATTGGAACCTTCCGTCTTCGCCGCCACGCGAAAACCTTTCGGCAACGTGGTGACTTCATCTCCGTGGCTGTTCCAGACGTCGAGTTGGGAACCCAAGCCGTCGAAGAGTTGCGAACCATTGGTGATCTGCAACATGCCCGCGCCGTACTCGCGACGGCCGCTGAACACGACCTTGCCGCCGAGATGATGCGCCATCAACATCAGCCCGTAACAAATGCCGAGCACCGGGATGCCCAGTGAAAAAATTTGCGGGTCGACTTGGGGCGCGCCTTTATCATAGACGCTGGCTGGTCCGCCGGACAGGATAATGCCGTTAGGGCTTAGCTCAGCGATTTCTGAGGCGCTGATATCGAAGGGGACGATTTCCGAATAAACCTGCAGCTCCCGGATCCGTCGGGCGATGACCTGGGTGTACTGCGATCCAAAATCGAGAATGAGAATCTTGGAATGTGCGGTTGGAGCGGCCGTTTTCACCGGAACTATGGATGATTTTGCGGCACGCCATGTTGACCGGCGGGATCATCCGGAGATCGGTCGATCGGACCGATTGTTCCCTGGCCGGTAACGCCGCGCTGAAGCTGGGCTCCCACTTCATCGGTGCCTCTTTCTTCCATAGGATCGGCACAACCGGCCACAGCGAGGATGAATGCTGCTGTCAGGAGAATCGACAGGCGTTTCATCTGTTCATTTTAGAGAGCGACCGCGGTATTGCAAGATTGTAGCAGGTAGGGACGGCTCTCCCTCGGGGCGCCGTAGCTTTAGCGAAGGAGGCGAGCGTCCGCGCATTTTGCATGCGAACGGCAATCGGGCGTTTCTGAGAATGGAGTCGGCGGAAGCCCGAACGACATAGACGGGCAGCCCGAAGGCGAGGAAGTGGGAGCGAGCGAGTCAAACGTCCGTACCTGGCCTGTCACCCGCAGAACTAATAATAGCGCTTGGCTCAATGGCCTCTACCATTCGGAAATAGTTTTTTCCGAGCATGGCATCTTACATTTTGAGCTTTGCCCGTTCATGATTGACCCCGAACTTTTGATTCAAGGTTATCGGCTCGGCCTTTTCCCGATGGCGATGGACGATGGAACGATCCAGTGGTTTTCGCCCGATCCGCGCGCGATTCTGCCACTGGACAAATTTCACATCCCCCACGCCTTGCGTCGGGTCGCGCGCAAGCAGGTTTTCGAGATCAAAATCAATTGCCGTTTTTCCGAGGTGATCCGCGCGTGTGCGAAGCGTGAAGAAACCTGGATCAATCGCGAGATCATCGAAACCTATGAGCAGTTGCACAATCTCGGCCAGGCCCATTCGGTCGAAGCATGGAGTGAAGGAAAGCTCAGCGGGGGCCTTTACGGGGTAGCCATTGGCGGCGCCTTCTTTGGTGAGTCCATGTTCCATCGGAAAACCGATGCCTCAAAGATGGCTCTGCTTGGGTTGGTCGAACATCTCCGCGCCCGGAAGTTCACTTTACTCGATACCCAGTGGTCGACGCCGCATCTCACGCAATTCGGAGTCATTGAAATTCCGCGACCTCATTATTTGGAGTTGCTCCGCGGTGCCGTGGAACTGCCACGCAAATTTGTTGATAGTTGATAGAACGCTTTGCTTCGCTGGCTTTAGTTGAGAGTTGGATGTTGGAAGTTGGGCGTCGAGCGTTTTCTTAAGTTCCCGCAAGCGGAGCGCTTGCCCTACAATTAAAATCTTGCATAGTGCCACCCGCGTCCCAATAACGCTCACGCACCCCGACAGGTAGGGACGGCTCTCCGAGTCGTCCACGCGCTTCGAGGAACATGATCAAAAGGCTGGGTAGCTCAGTTGGCAGAGCAGAGGACTGAAAATCCTCGTGTCGGCGGTTCGATTCCGCCCCCAGCCACCTTTTCTGATTCCCATCGAGCTGTGGGCACTACTATCGTGCGGAGGGTTTATCTTCCATGAAATACCATTGGAAAGACGCGGGCGAGGAGTGGTCGGAGCGGTGGGGAACGTCGGAGGCGCAGTGGACCGGTTCGATTCTACCGCGGATCCGGGAATGTCTCCCCGCGAATACTATCCTCGAAATTGGCCCCGGCTATGGCCGGTGGACACACTATCTGAAGGATCACTGCCAGCGTTTGTGGGTCGTCGATCGCGCGGCGGAGTGCATCGAAGCTTGCCGCAGCCGTTTTGCGGATGATCCGCGCGTTACCGGACACGTCAATCAAGGCGGCTCACTAGCAATGTTTCCGGTGGAGTCGATCGATTTCGTTTTTAGCTTCGATGTTTTCGTGCACATCAAACGCGACATCGTTGAGGAGTATTTGCGGGAATTCGCGCGCACATTGAAAATTGGAGGGAAAGGATTCATTCATCATTCAAACCTCGGAGCGTATCAGCGCTGCCTCCGGCGTTTCATTCCGAGACCGATCACTAAACTTCTGATCAAACTTCACATACTCGATGAGGAACATCATCGAACTCCGACAATGAGCGCGGAAGTGTTCCGCGAATTATGCGCACGACATGGCTTGCATTGCCTCAAACAGGAGTTGGTTAACTGGCGCGGTCGCCGGTTGATCGATTGTTTTTCCTTGTTCGAACGAACGGATTCAAAAAAAGGAACGCCTACTGAGATTTTGCGGAACCCGGGTTTTATGAAGGAAGCGGCGGAGATTCGGGAGCGGACGGCTCGCCTCCTTCGCTAAGCTACGGCCGGCCAGGGGAGAGCCGTCCCTACCTGAAAGAGCTGCTTCTATTCGGTCCGGCGCGCCTATCCAGCGAACCTAAAAAATGTCCTGAGGCTTCCCGCTGCTGTCAGACGTCCTCTTTCCGGCTTTAGATTTAGAAA
>JBEEGU010000315.1:0-4833 GCA_041167025.1 Verrucomicrobiota bacterium | reverse complement strand
CGGTCTAGGGAGCGCCGCGGAGCTTTCTGCTATATCTGATAAACGACATTATCATATATAGGACGACCTACAAAAATGACATTTGTTCTGCGCCCCCCTTAATTATCGCCAGGCACTGAAAGTATTTCGACTTAGGTCGCTTGACGCAATACAAATGAATCATTTGGCTAGCTTGTCGATGTGCCACAGCGGATCTTCCCGCCAATCGTTGTTCTTGGCCCCGACGCCCACTCCTGTCGCCGCCGTCAGATCAATATCGCTGTAGTTTTCGAACAGCACACGCAGATCGTCAACCCATTGATAGTCCTTCGCTGAAGATCTGAGAAGAAGCGCGATCACCAGCAGCAACGAGCTGAGGTCAGACGTCTTTGACTTGAACAGGTCCCTGCTCTTGTTCTCTCGCGGAAGAAGCGGTGGGAACGGAAATACCCGGTGGGTGATCCGGGAATGATGCGCGCACCGGTTGCGGAAAATGGATATGGACCACAACCAGTCCGAAAACAAGATTGGCTGCATTACCTCCTTGTCCGGGAAGGTCCACCGGCTCGCAATCTGCGTCCGATCTTGCTGCGTGAGTCTCTTATAAAGAATCGACCAGAAGCCAAAGCTGGCAACTTCGCTGAGCATCCAGCAAGGAGGAATGTTCGGTGTATGGTAATTCTCGTAGTAGTGCTCAAGGAATTTCGGGCGACCGCTTACGCTGTTCGGCGCGAAGCAATTGTCATTTACACGATCGAACTCTAGGGCATAGGCCGCTTCTTCGAGAGTGCTCAGATGGTAGTGAGCGTATTCGTAATGCTTCTGTCTCGTATACCAGTGTGGATCGTTGTGACGCCGCGCCATGTGGTCGCAGATCGCGATGCGAATGCTCACCTCAAGCTTTTCAAGGGCTTTTCCACATAACGCTCGCAACTCGGTATCGAAGTTATGGAGCCGCAGGATATGCTGGACCGTTGTTCCATCGACGAAGTTGCTGTTTTTGGGTTTTGCTTTCTGAAACGGAAGGCAAAAACCCGTGAACCGGTAGTACCCGATCTGCCTGAAGGCGTCGTACAGCGCGGTTTCCCCGTCCTTGTCTATCAGCAGCCCTCGTTTCTGCATCCTTTCAAACAGAACCTTCGGACTCTCGGCCTTCTTCTCGAACTTTTTTTTCATGAGCTATAGGCAAAAAAAAAGCCCTGCAAGGCAGGGCTTCCTTTTCCCACCACAAAGGGGGGTGAAACTGAACCAGTGAGATGCGCTATCCCTTGCGGGCACAGTGCTCCTTGCGGGAGAACCAAGCGTACCGGTGTTGTTGGGACGGATATTCCTCGGACGGAGATATCGGCGCAACGGAGAGAACGCGAGTACAGGGATCACGGGATAAACATATAGCACGGGAGCACGTAATCAAGCTTAACCCATTGATTTATATAGATGCAGTAACGCTATATATTGCAACAACAACCACTGTATAATCGTTATATACTGCACAAACATAGACATCAAAAACTGTATCTTCGGAATAATGGACGACAACAAACAACGAAAATTGGGGAGAGGAATCGCCGATCGGCGCAAAAGGCTACGCGATAACCTGTGGCCGAGCCTCAACGAAGACGCTCTCTGGTTGCGTAAGACCAGGGTCGGCTTTACCACCATCCCACGCACCATCACGCTGATCGGCCGCATCTTGGACCAAATGTCCGGCAAGGGTTCGCCGGTTTCTGGAACCTATCTCACGCTGTGGTGTTGGGTATTTGACGAAGGCTTCGTTGAAATTCGCACTCCGCGTGAATTTGCCTACGAATCGGGCTTCGCAGGGCCAAGAGCTGAGGCAACTTGGCGTACTCGCATGCGCAAGCTCGAGGAGCTTGGGATCGTTTCAGTGAAGGCTGGACTAGCAGGAGACTTCCAGTATGTCTTGATGTACGACCCGATCAAGGTGATCCAAACGCTATATGAGTCGCGCTCGCAGGATCTTGCTTTCCAGAGCCTAATGCATCGGTTGATACAGATCGGTGCCGATGACGAGCCTGCGGTGCAAGGCACGACTAACAATCTCTTTATCACCGAAACAGGTTCTGGATTTGCCGTCGAACCGGCGCAGAGCGATGCGCCACTCTCAACGCACAATACGCAGGAGGAAGCAATTGCTTGGGCGAAGAGTAAATTTCCTGCAAGCAAGCTCCATGTCGCTCGTGTCCGGCAGCTGATCAACAAACGGCTCCCCGATCATTGGCGTCAGGCCTGAGGGTGTGCGGCTTCTGCCCATCGAGCGGGATCTCGACATCGTCGAAGTCCGGCGTTTTCACGTGATCGGGCATATACGCCTTAAGCGCCGGATTTACATAACGCCTGTACTCACTCATTCGCAGCGCGCTTGCGGCGGAGGCGGTCTCTTTTATCCAGGACGTAAGCTGCCCAACCGATGCATCCTACGACCGCCACTAACCATACGGCAGACGCCCCCCGCACAAACCCTGAAAGTGGAAAAGCGAGCAGAAGGAGCAATGCCATTCCCGCGCCGGGGCCCGAATAACCTCCTATGACCCTCTCTTTCGAGCCCCTTTGGATTTTCGTGACAAAGCGGGCTACCAAAAACACCGCAACTGCAAAATACACGAGTTCAAGCACATTCAAGGTAATGCCGCTTGGGAAGTGCACATCGAGTCTCCAAAGGGATAGGGCGGCCAGTGTACCTTCGCTCCCTAATTCCCAAAAATAGGCATTTTTGGTGAATTTGGATACCACGCCAGAACGCAGCGCAATACGCCAGGCAGACCAGCGCGACGCAGCACAGAAACACAATGGCGCCGAAGCGATGCTCATCGAGCTGCACGACCAGCCGGGTGCAGGCCTCGATGACGCCGGAGAGGTCGATATCGTTCAAAGGGGGTGCCCTCAGGATTCGGACGGAAACGTACGCCAGCTACCGCAAAGCCTTACTGGGAAAGGATGGGGCCTTCCCGCGAAACGGCACCCCAGGACGTCATCACGCGCGAACGATCGGCCTTTGATTTCATTGATTGTGCACCGCGGCTAGTACGAAAAAGTCCGAATCATGAGGGCACCCCTGATCAGGCGCACCCGTTCGCACGGCCAGCCCTGGCGCTTGGGCTTGCTCATGCCCGTTTGCGCCGCTCTTCTTCCAGTGCCCGCTGATAGGCCTCTTCGCTCTCATAGCCGAGTTCGAAGGCGGTGAATTCTTCGGGCATGTCCTCCGGATCGCAGCCGAGGACAATCAGCACATCATTCGCGAACTCCTGACAGACCTGATGCCACTCGGGCGAATCGGCCGGGACGTCTTCCGGGTTCTTCTTGCCCTGGGCTTTGCGGATAGCCGCCACCGAGAGGCTGAGCGACTGGGCTTCCAAATGCAGCGGGCTACCGGGGATGATTTCGAAGGGTTTCTTGTTTTCCATACTCTGGTTTTCGACATCTGCGTATAAAAGCTTGAGGCCACCATCGCGACGATTGCATCGCGCGCCGAACACGTGGATCCGTTCAACCTCGTCCAGTCTGATGTCGTCGCGATGCCCGTCGTAAAGCTGGGTGGTGCGCGTGGACGTGTGATTGGCCATCGCCGCGGCGTTCTCGCGCGTGCAGTGCAACAGGTGCCTATAGAAGTTCGATGGCTACAGGATGCTTTGCCGCATCGATAACGGCTCTGTTTAAGCTAATTTCGTGCAACGGTCATGATTGGACCGATCGCATGCCCAAGCTCCCGCGATGCTTTGGCGGCCCTGCCGGTGGCCAATGCTTGGCTCGATGGCGAGGCGGTCGGGTTGGACGCTGCAGGCATGAGGACTTCAACGCGGCGCGGAGCTACGCTGGCGCTAGCTTCGCCGAGTGCAAGAGCGAGAATTCGAGGTCGTCGGGTACGGCAAACGACTGTGGCCGGTCGAGGGGCCGTGTTCTTCGTTCCACCTGATACGTTCGAGCAGTCGCAGCTCATCCCGATAACCTGGTTCGTTTCAGATCAGCGCAAACAGCTTTTGGATCTCGCCGGGGGAATGCACCGTCAAGCTAACCTAACCATAACTGCACGGGCAGGCGCGTACATCACGTCGAACAGGAACAGTACGATTTCGGCCGTACTCCGCCGGGCGAACGCGTTCTGCAACGCAACGCCGCTATTTTCCATTACCACTCTGGTTGCTGTAACTACCGCCGTCGCAGGCATGACTGGCCGGCGCGGTGATAGCCAGCGTGGCGCACGAAACAAGGAGCAAGCAAAAAAACTTCTTCATGATGACCTCCACACAAATCACTGGCGGGTGAGCAAGCCAATTCAAGATACTCCTTTAAAGGCAGCCGGAACATCCGGTGACAACTTGAGGTGGAGGATCGTGCCCGACTTGTCACCGAGGTTCGCGGGACGGCGCAGCCGCATGTCTGCCCCAACAAAAGAAGTCTTATGAAGTATTTGCTGAACCCATGGTACGCGCATGTAGCTGACATGATTCTATTAGGCCTTCGAACCGCCGCGCATAGGGGGCAATGCGGAGAATCCAGATGTCTGTTGCGAAGCCGGAGCGACCGCTCATCGCCGATAATGACCCAAAATGTGTTTTCGGCTCACGTGCTGTACTTCGAGGCATACGAGTACGAAATCCAAATCGTCGAAGACGGAGTGGAAACGCTCGTCGAATGATGCGCGCAGGCACCCCGCGGCAGTTGTGTGCATTCGAGTCAGGGCGTTTCTGACGCACCGGTTGTCAACAATCTAGTCGGTGACGCTGAACGTCTCAAAATGGCCGACATGTGCCATTCGTAGCACCCGTCCTTTCCCGCACGCACGCACAAGAGAAGGTGGTCCAACACATCAGGCGAGCGTGGTCTTCGCGAGCT
>JBEEGU010000314.1:0-8214 GCA_041167025.1 Verrucomicrobiota bacterium | reverse complement strand
CTCCCTCAAGGGAAAGGCAAACATTGGACAGGACACGCCTGCACTAATGAGCGTGCCCTATGGCCAGGTTCGCCCATCGTCGAATTAGGTAGCGGCGATTGACCTCAATCGCCATGGCCGTTCGGTGGACGGCCGCTACCTGCGTCTTAGGCGCTTTGTTCTGAGAAGCGCCGCCTATATTCCGAAACTCGCCGCCCAGAGGGCGATGCCTACAGTAGGAGTCGCTGGACGAACCAACACCGCGGTCAACTGGCGAGATCGCAGCTGGGATTACTCACCTCCTCGATGGAGCAGGGGGGAGATGAGGAGTGGCGACCACATCTGTGGTTGCATCCTACTTTTGCTCGAAGATTTGCCTGCGTCCGACGTATTCGCCTTTCATCATGACCATGGAAATGGATGACAAGGCGTGGACATCCTGCAAAGGGTTGCCATCAACGATGAAGAGCGATGCTTCCTTTCCTTCTTCGATTGTGCCAATGCGATGATCGGCCCGCAAAAGTTTCGCGGCATTTCGGGTCGCAGCTTGCAAGGCTACGTCGATTGGAATGCCGGCAGCGGTCCAAATCTCGATCTCATGTTGCACGGTGGGTCCATGCATAACGAGGAAGTTGCCGGCGTCGGAGCCGGTAACCAGCGTCACACCAGCTCGCCACGCTTTCAGTAAATTGTTAGTCCCGATCGCAAGCGACATCGGATAGTGGCTTAGACCTTCACGCAATCCTTTGAATTGATCGCCGGTCGCGGCCTTTTCAGTCCCGCTCAGCAAATCCTTTGTCGTGACCTGCTCGACGAGAGAGCGTTTCAACAAGTTCGTGTCGCCGTGAACAAAACTGCTCATGGCTTCAGCCACGCTCAGTGTGGGATCAAACGCGATTCCTTTTGCTTTCATTTCAGCAAAGGTTGCGTCCGGGATCTCGTCGGCATATGAACCGTGTTCGATCGAATCAACGCCGAGACTGACCGCGTCGGCAACGTCTGCCGCGTTCCCGCAATGAATGGCAACGGGTAGATTTTTCACATGCGCTTCCTCGACCACCGCGCGGAGAATATTGACATCCATGCGGTTGAAGGAATAACCGGGCGCCCCGGACTCGAGCACGCCTTTGATGGCATCGACATGCTGATCGGCAAGGTCATCGACTTGTTTCTTCGCTTCGTCCGCGCTCTTTGGTGTGCGGACAAATTGCGCGGTAAATGAGGCGCGCATCGACTCCGGGAGAAATTTAGCGTATTCCGTCCCGTGTCCGCCCTCGGCCGTAAACAGCGGACCGACAAAAAACAGTTCGCTACCGAGCTTTTCGCCAGTTCCGAACGTTCCGCGCAACCGCACCATCGCATCCAGTCGATCACCCACGCTGCGGACGGCGACCACACTGCAATACAAATAGGATTCCAGTGCACGCTCGGAAACTTTGTTAGGATCAAACTTCATCCAATCTTCCGGAAAGCCGCCGCTTGCGCCGAGATGGACGTGCACGTCGATGAGACCCGGTAACACCGTTTTTCCAGCGGCCGCGATCGGCTCCGCGTTGAGGGATTTCGGTTCAGGCGAGGCGCCTCTATATATGTGTTCGATTTTTCCACTTCGGACGAGAATCGCGCCCGACTCGATGATCTCGCCATTGCCGACAATGATCCGCGCATTTTGAATCAGCCAGGTGTGATTGCGTTCGCGATCGCGCGCCAGGATTCGCGCTTTGGCCAGGTCCTGCCGGCTGTATGCTTCGTAGCCCCCGAGCACCAAAAACGGCAACAGAACAACCAGCACCCAGAGTTTGGCGGAGGCACGTAGCTTCTCCTCTTTCTCCCAGCGAAAAAGTTTAGTGGCGATGAAAAGCGCGACAATCAGCGTAACGAGCAGCGCCCAGACCGATTTGGAATTCTGCCCAATGGATTCGCCACGTTGGAGAATTCCGGAGATGCCAGTGACAAGGTAGGTAGCGGGAATGAACTGAGTCACGATCTGGAGCCACCCGGGCATGAACGATAGAGGAAACGTCGCGCCGCTGAGGAAGAGCATCGGCATGTAAATGATTTGCGTCAGGATGTTGCTTTCCTGCATGGAATTGACCACCGCGGCGATGATTAGGCCGAGCGAGCGAAAAGCTGCGGCACTGAGCGAAACAAAAACGAAGAGCGAAAACAGGTTTGGCGGAACAGCCATCCCATAAATCTGGTGCGCCAGGAACAACATCAGGGCGACACTGGGCAGATAGAGAATCACTCCCATGACGATCGAGGCGACCAACAGCGGGACAGGAGTGATCGGTGTCACCTTGTAACGCCGCAGAATATTTTCCTCGCGCTCCTGGACCGCGCGCATCCCGGCGCCGAAAAAACCGCTCCCGAGAATGCCGATGACCGTCACCATCGTGACAATGACCACGATATCGCCCCCGCGCTGGGCTTGGAAGAGCAAGGCGAAGACGAAGAAAAAAATCAGGGGGAAGACGTAGTTGAAAAAGAGGACGGCGCGATTTCGCAAGGCGAGCTTTAGGTCGAGCTGGAGAAAGGCGAGAAAAGCTTTCATTAGTCGCGCAGTTTCTTCCCCGTTAGCTCGATGAACACGTCTTCGAGCGTCGGCCGGGACAAACGAACGTCATCCAGTTCCAATCCGGAGGCGTCGATCCATTTCACCATTTCGACGAGCGTGCGCGCCGGTCGTTTGGAGTAAACCGTAATTTGGCGACGATCCTCACTCAGTAGAGTGCGAATCGATTCCGTCCACTGCGGCAGAGTCGTTTCGGTGATCGGTTGCGTCAGTTTAACCTCGATCCCGGATTGGTTCGCGCTTTTTTCCTGCAGCTCGCGCGGTGTTCCGATAGCGACGATTTGGCCGGCATCCATAATAGCTACCCGGTCGCACAAACGTTCCGCTTCCTCGATGTAATGCGTGGTCATAAGGATAGTCCGCTTTTCCGCACGCAGTTCCTGGATGAGATCTCGAATCTCGAGACGGACTTGCGGGTCCAATCCCGCGGTCGGTTCATCGAGAAAAAGCAATTGGGGTTCGTTGATGAGGGCAAGCGCCAGGGCCAGGCGCTGCTTTTGTCCGCCGGAAAGAGTGGCGTAACCGGCGTCTTTTTTTTCCCACAGTTGCAGCCGCTTGAGAATGGCGTCGCCATTCGCCGTGCGCGTATAAAACGCGCCGAAAAATTCCATCGCTTCGCGTACGCGAATCTTATCCGGGAGATTGGTGGCCTGCAGACAGACTCCGATCTGATTCTTGAGCTGTTTCTTCTGCCGATCCGGATCGTAGTTGAGCACTTTCACCTGTCCGGCAGTGCGCGGACGCAGTCCTTCCAGGATTTCGACGGTCGACGTTTTCCCGGCCCCATTGGGACCGAGTAGCCCGAACACCTCGCCGGAACGCACTTCGAAGTCGATGCCTCTGACCGCCTCGACATCGTCATACGATTTGCGAAGACCTCGCACGTAGATGGCGAACTCGGAATTGTTGGTCATACGGTTGCTGGGCAAATTAAATGCGAGCGGGGTAAAAAATTGACAGCAAAATCGTGGTGTTCATTGGCCGAGGTTTGGCCCAACCCACTCGTCGTCGTGAAAGTAGCCACACTTGCGGACTAGCGAAGGGGACAATCCCTCACCTTAATCCTCTCCCTTCAAGGGAGAGGCAAACACTACTAAAAGACGCGCGCTAATGGGGTGCTTTATGGTCAAGGTCCACCCATTCACTGGAGAGGTAGCGGCGATTGACCTCAATCGCCATAGACGTTCGGTGGCTGGCCTCTGCCTCTTTTTTGCCAAGCCAGTCTCCATGCCAGCGCAAGCAGCGTGATGGCCATGCACAAGTTGGTGAACCATTCTCCATGACGCGCATAAAACGTCAGAACTGCGTTGGTGGGAATATTCACTTCGCCCGCGAGGACGCCTTCGTTGAAGGTGCTGCCGACGTCGTCCTGTAAAATCTGAGTGACCCGTCCGAACTCATTTACGAAACAGGTGACCCCGGTATTAGCCGCTCGAACCATCGGCCGTCGCAACTCGACGCAGCGAAAAACCGCATTCGCCAGATGTTGCTGCGCGCCGACGGAATGCAAGAACCACCCGTCGTTCGTAATGTTAACAAGCAAATTCGCGCCCGGCTTATCGTCCGCGGGTAAAACGAATCTGCGGGCCAGTTCACCAACCGTATCTTCAAAACAAATCAATGGCGCGACACGAACATCGCTATTTGTGATTTGGAACACGGTGTACTCGTTACCGGCATCGAAATCGCCTGGCACCCAGCGGCGGGCGACGGCTGCGAACAGCGGAAACGAATGCCGCAGCGGAACATACTCTCCGAATGAAACGAGATGCACCTTGCGATAAACTTGCGCGTTCTGTCCGCGGTCGGAGAGGAGAACCGCGGTATTATAAGCACGGTCTTCCGTAATCTCGTCGGTGCCGAGGAGCAGATCGGTATTAGCGGACGCGGCAAAGTCCATGATAAACCGATGCGTCTGTTCGTCTCCAAATAGCGGGCCTGGTGTCGCGCTTTCGGGCCAGATGAGCAGGCCGGGCGGCGGATTCATTTGTAACGCCATTGTGCTCAACCGGCGGCAGCGCTCTAAGATTTCCGCGGGCGACTGCCCCTTGAATTTTTCTTTTTGCGGAACCCCCGGTTGCACAGCCGCGACCTGAAACGGTTTGGAAGGATGCGGAATGTGCGCGACGTGCCATCCCCAAACGAGGAGAGCCATGACCGCCAACATGGTAATGTTCAGGTCCCAATGCGGCCGCATGCGATGAGTGCGAGCCTCGAGATACAACCGGATCGGGGTCGTTACCGCGATGACGTTGGCGAACGCGATGACGAAAGAGAGGCCAGCGACACCGGTAAATTCGGCGATCTGAATGAGCGGCCACTGCGCATGAAGGGCGACGCCGAGCCCGTTCCAGCCGAACCCGCCGAGCAACCATCCGCGGATCCATTCGGTCGGGACCCAGGCCGCGGCCGCGAAGAATGCGCACAACAAATTTCGGCCCGAGCTGACAAAATTCTTCGGCGCAATGCCGCCGACAAACCAACTCCAGAATCCGAGATAAAGTCCCATATAGAGTGAAAGAAGAAGTGGCAGGCCGCGCAGCCAAACACTTTCAAATAAGATTCCGAGGGATCCCAACCAGCTAAAGGTTGTCGTGATGAATACGATGCCGGACACATAGCCGAGAAGGAGATGGCGGAGCCAGGGTCGGCGGGCATTCCGCCCGGAAAACCAAACAGCGGCGATTAGTGGGGTTAGACAAATCCAACAGAGCCATTGCTGGTCAAGAGGTGGAAAACATGCGGCATAAAGAAACCCGGTCGCGATTGCGGCAACCCAGGGCCAGAATCGCGCCAGTCTCGTTAGGCCGCCTCGTGCGCGCATTAACCGCGCCGGCGTCGGGTTCGATCTTTATCGCGCCGCTGCCCAGGTCGCAACGCATCACGCAGGTCGCGCGAGTAGGATGGATTCGCTCGAAAATAGGAACGTTCGACGTCCTCCATCTTCTGAACATTGACCTTGCTCGAAAGAACATAGTCTTGAGTAAGCAAACCATCGAGAGTGTCGAGAAACTCCGCCGTTTCCATTCCGCATTTATCAAACAACATTTTGCCGGCAATGGGAGCGCCGGAAAGTCCGAGCGCCTTCAAAAACGAAATCTCCCCGCCGTTTAATTTGATTTCACGCTGCACGTTGGACTGTTCGCTGTAAAAATCGTTGTGTCGAGCGTTTAGCCTTCGAGACGAGCATAGGCATCTTTTTGCAACCAATCCCAAAGTTTCTCGAGATGTTCGCGCACCCGCCGTTTGATGGGGGCAAGCTCCGCAGGATCGAATTTTCCCTTTTCGGGACGCCGCTGGGCAAAAAGATAATATTTAATCTTCGGTTCTGTTCCGGACGCCCGGACCGCAATTCGAGTGCGGTCCTCCAACTCGAAAATCAGCATTTTTTCCTTCGGGATGAGATCGCCCTCAACGTCCCGAATGGTCTCCTTCTCGAAATCGCGAATCCGCCCGACCTTGATACCAAGCATTTCATTCGGCGGCGCACTCGCGTAGGACTCCACCAGGCGCGCAATTTTCTTCGCTCCCTCCGCTCCCTCAAAAACGAGCGAGCCGTTCTTTTCGTCAAAATAGCCAAGCTGGGCAAACACCTCATCGAGCAATTGATCGACTGTTTGGCCGCGCGATTTGGCGTAAGCCGCCACCTCGCAGAACATGATAACGGCGCCGTTTCCATCCTTGTCGCGGACGAAGTCGGCCCCGCTGTAACCATAGCTTTCTTCGCCGCCGAAGACGTAAAAAGAGGAATGCCCAAGACGCAGCCTTCTCGTTTCTTCTTCGCTCAAATCGCTGTATCGAGTGCCCGCTTTGACCGGCACGCCACTTTGATATTTGCCAAGTTTGGCTCCGATATACTTGAATCCGGTCAGAGTTTCGACACATCGCAAACCGAAATGTTCCGCGATCGCCTTTTGCAGATCGGTCGTAACAAACGTTTTGATCAGGACGGCCCGGCCTGCGTTTTCTTTGTTGAGGACGCCGAGCTCGAACAACTTCGCCGCACGATAATAAGCAATGAGTGAACCGATCTGATTTCCCGTTAGCAATTCCATCGTACCCTCAATATTGCGCACGGCCACGCCCATCCGGTCACAATCCGGATCGGTTGCAATCACCAGGTCGGCCCGTTTCCGTTCCGCCAGATCGATTCCCATCCGAAGCGCTTCCGCGTTTTCCGGGTTGGGGGATTTCACCGTGGGAAATGCGCCATCAAAAGAATCCTGCTCGGGCACAACCTCAAACTGGAACCCGAGCCTCTTTAACATCGGCTTGATGATCACTCCGCCGGTGCCGTGGATCGGAGTGAAAATAATATGAAGCGATTTTGCTTCGCGGACGACTTTGCGATCGAGGATCAACGTCTCGAGCCGCTGCATGTAAGCTTCATCGATATTCTCGCCCAGAGTCGTAATCTGTCCTTGTTCGTCCTGCGGCAAGGCGGTGTAGGTTTCGCCGATGATTGCGTTCACCTTGGCTATGATCCCGCTCGCGTGTGGCTCTACGACTTGAGCGCCGTCGCCGAAATAAACCTTATATCCATTGTCATGTGGCGGGTTGTGGCTGGCGGTCAAGACCGCCCCCGTGCTCGCTTCAAGATAACGAACCGCGAATGAGAGTTCCGGGGTGGAACGCGGTCCGCTAAATACGTAAGCGTCGCAACCGTTCTCGGCCGCGATTCGGGCGGCAAGGTCGGCGAACGCCTTGGAAAAAAAGCGAGTGTCGTGCGCAATGACCATCTTGGGCTTTTCTCGGATCTGCTGCTGGTCGAACCATTGCCGCAAATACGCGACCAATCCGCGAGTCGCTCGATTGATATTATAGAAATTCATCGCGTTCGTGCCCACGCAGGGGAACTCAGGCGGCGCAGGTTCGACTGACCGGCCACGCTCGGCCGCAGTCACAATTTTGCCGATAGTCCGTCCGCGTAAGCCACCCGTGCCGAACGCGAGCGTCTTATAGAAGCGATCGTTTAACTCCGTCCAGGCGCCGGCTTCGATCAGCTCCCTCACGACATCCGTGTAAAGATTGGACGACGCGCCACTCAGAAGATCCCGGATGTTGCCCAGTGTCGAATCCAGCAATTGCCCAGACATGGCGGCTTTTTCCAACAAAGAGTCAGACATTAGCATGCTCGTCGAGACCACCTTTCAACGTTGCGGCGCGCGCGATCTTTGCAAGGCGTTTGAGTCCGAAATAGCCTTGGCAATAGCGTCGCCTGCGAACGCACACGCCCATTCTGGAGTGTCGCGCTAGTGGTCTTGCGCGAGCCCTTTGACTGCAGTTCTCAACATTCTTGGGTGATCTCCCCCAGTTAAACTGGGACGTTCAGAGAAAATCGATTTGATTGCGGCGCAGTTCACGGCTTAGTGCTCGCACGACTCGTCGATGAACATCCACGAATACCAGGCGAAGGAACTGCTGCAAAAATTCGGCGTGGCGACCACGCGCGGGAAAGTCGCTTCTACCCCTGAGGAAGCAGAGCAGATCGCGCGCGAACTCGGCGTTCCCGAGATCGTCGTCAAAGCACAGATCCATGCCGGCGGTAGAGGGAAAGGGACTTTTGCGAATGGATTCAAAGGCGGCGTTAAGATTTGCAAATCTCCTGAAGAAGCAGGGCAAATCGCGGCGAAGATGCTGGGTCAAACTTTGGTGACTCA
>JBEEGU010000313.1:0-6969 GCA_041167025.1 Verrucomicrobiota bacterium | reverse complement strand
TTTTCAGCGCTTTTTTTTCCAAACCCTCGAGTTCCTCTTCCTGACCGATGTCAGCGCAAAAGGCAATAATCTCCGCCTGATAATTTGCTTTGAGCCAGCGGAGGATGATCGATGTGTCGAGTCCGCCAGAGTACGCCAGGACGATTTTCACAAGCAGCAAATCTCAGAAATTCCAAATTCCAAGCTCCAACATCCAGAGAAGATCCAAGCTCCAACATCCAAGGTAAATTGGAGCATGCGCATTTTCGAAATTAGCTGCTTGAAGTTTCTCTGGAACTTGGATGTTGAAATTTGAAGCTTCAATCTCCGAAACAGATTTCGACGTCGCGCGCGGTCTGAACCATCTCGCCGTTGGGTGGGACCAAACGCAGGCGATTCACCGCATCCGCAATCGGCACGTGTCGCACCTGATAATTTTGATAGCTAACCATGGACCCGAAATGGCTTTCATTCGCCAGTTGCACGGCCTTGACGCCAAAGCGCGTGCCCAAAATTCGATCCAGCGTCGTGGGCGCGCCACCCCTCTGCAAATGGCCGAGAACGCAGGAGCGCGTTTCCTTGCCTGTACGATGCGCAATCTCTCGAGCGACCATGTCGCCAATTCCTCCCAGCCTGAATTCGCCGCCTTCCATGTCGCGCTTGACCTGTTGGCCGTCTCGCGCCTTTGCTCCCTCGGCCACAACGACGAGGGAACCCATGTCGCCAGCGGCATCGCGTAGCTTAATCGCGTTGGCAATGACCTCGTAATCGAACGGAATCTCAGGGATCAAAATGATGTCGGCGCCACCGGCGATGCCTCCGTGTAGAGCGATCCAGCCGGCGTGCCGTCCCATCACTTCGACAACCATGACCCGTTTGTGGCTCGTGGCCGTGGTATGCAATCGATCCAGCGCATCCATGACTACGGAGACGGCGGAATCAAATCCGAACGTCATCGCGGTCGCTTCCAAATCGTTGTCGATGGTCTTTGGCACTCCGATGCAATTGATCCCTGCTTCTTGCAGCTGGAGCGCAGTCGTCATCGATCCG
The DNA here is from genome assembly GCA_041167025.1 of Verrucomicrobiota bacterium. Lineage (GTDB taxonomy): Bacteria > Verrucomicrobiota > Verrucomicrobiia > Chthoniobacterales > UBA10450 > DATFCK01. The sequence goes on along the minus strand of JBEEGU010000313.1, from coordinate 5,940 downwards.
TCGCCGCCCACAATAATGAGGACGTTGACTCCGAGGTCCTGTAACACTTTGCGCGCTTTTTCAATCACCTCTGCTGCGACGACAGCGCGGTCGCCCGCTCCGATTTTAGCAACGAAATGCCCCCGATTCGTCGTCCCGATGATTGTTCCCCCTAACGCCATGATGCCACTCGTGCTATGGCGGTCGAGAATCATGTGGTCTCCGGGCGGAAGAAGCCCTTCAAATCCATCGCGGAATCCAACGACTTCCCAGCCGAGCTTTTCAGCGGCAAGGACGACGCCGCGCAGGACCGCATTTAAACCCGGGCAATCGCCGCCACTCGTAAGAATGCCGATGCGTGGCTTCATGCGGACCGCCCCTTACAATGCCTTTTGCGGATCAACCAGTCTTCCCGCGGCAGCCCACTGATCGTAAAGCTGCCAACCCGCTGCCATTCTCTGGGCACCCTCATCAAAACGGTTAGGGCTACCGAGAAGAACCACGATGAGGTGCCGTGGAAAAACGGTGGTCATTTGTCCTTCTTGAACCACTTCGGCCTGCCTATTGGCGGAAAGAATGAGGCAATCTCCAGCCCGTGCCGTGCTGCCTGTTTTGACGCCATCAATTCCATCACGCCCAAGGAGCTCGTTCGTATTGCGCAAAACATAGTTCACGCGGCGGCCGCCATGATCGAATGAAATTTGCCGCTCCTTCTGCGAAACATAAAACCTGAAACTCGCCTTGTTCATCACATAGCGAGTCAATCGGGCCATGTCTTCCGCGGTGGAATAAGGCATGGGCCGGACGTTATCATCAATGCCATGCGGATTAACGAAGCGGCTGCGCTCCATCTTAAGTTGCTTGGCCAAGGCATTCATTTGACCAACAAAGAGGTCCACCGGCGTCGTTTTCGAACCGGAAGTGGCCGCGACGTTGGAGCCCATCTCGGAACCGACGGCATTCGCCAGCGTGTAGGCCGCGATGTTGTCCGATTGAACCAGGGCCGCGTAGAGAAGGTCGCGCAGCGAGACTTGATCCCCGGGCTGAAAACCGATGTGATTTTCGACGACCCCGCTGAACGCCTGAGGAGGGATAGTGACGACCTGGTTGAGGTTGCCACCTTTGTGTTCGGACCAATCCAGCACCACGGCAGCGGTGACAACCTTGGTCAGACTGCCAACCTGGCGCTTTTGTTTTGGCTCGTGTGCCTGCAAGACGTAGCCGGTCCGAGAGTCGACAACAATAAAGGCCTGCGCGCAGTCAGCGGATCGGACGCCACACGTGAGTGCGATGAGAGCCGTAACCAAATTTAAAAATCGTTTTGTAATCAAAGTGGATCGAACGGCAGCACCTTAGTCGGTGCCTTCTCGTTCGCAACACCCAATCGCCGCGAAGCCGCTTGGGTTCGCGTCTCGGAAATTATTGCAGAGTCGCGTCCGTCCGCACCGCGTAACGGTAAGGATTTGCGCTCAGCGTGATATAGACGCGTTCGGCTGCGTTGCGCAGGTCAAAGTGCGACGCTTTGCCGAGCCCACTTGCGCGAACGGTCCCGTGTCTCCCTTGATAACCACTCCCGCCAGCCATATCAAATTCATAGACAACCATGCCACGCCGTACATCGGTAATCCGCACGTGCATCGCCAGGAAAGAGCGACCGGCGCCAGTCGTACCTGAGAAAAATCGGGCCATCGGGCTGCCCCCATCTACGCGTTCGAATCGGCCTTCCACCAACCAGCCGAGCCGAGGAGTCTGGTGATCCCCGATGATCCGGGCAGGAGCAATTTTTTCCAATTCCTCTTTCAGGTCCTGCGCAAACTCGACCGGCGTGAGAGCTTTGCGAATCGGCATCTCTCCATCGGACGCGCCTTCGTCGCCTTCAAAGACGGCGGTATCAATGCAGAAAGGTCGAATGTAGATCGCGCTCGGATTGGTCGCGCCGACACCACAATTCGTGACCATATGCACGCCGACTGAGCCGTAATCCTTGCCATCAACCGGGGCCGCGGCATGGCCGCCGGCTGTAGCGACATCGGTTTTGACGACGTACATGTCGGCGCAGGAACAAAGAAGAACGCAGGTGACGATTACGAAGAGAGATTTCATAGGTTTTAACGAGCCGCCCGGTGTCTAATCCGGGAAAGGCCAAAATCGCGACCTTTTGATGCAACTCTTGTGCCGCCTATTAGGGAAAAATTCTTCGACAATTGATGTTCAGCATGGATTTTCCCCAGCCCTGGCGCGACTCAACAGCAACCGCATCAGCAAATAGACCACGATTGCTGAGGGAATGGCCAGGAAAAGGGAGCCTATCAGGGCCGGCCATATTAAGCGGACAAATGCATGCCAATGCAGGTATTCTCCCAGCCCGAGATGACCGAAACGAACGCGGGTTGGCCAAGCATGATGAATCATTCGATAGCCAAATTTATACTCCCAAATATAAATGGCCGGCATGAACGGCAGAATGATATCGTGCAAGGTCACCGCGATTGCCGCGGCAATCTTGTTCGAACGAGTTACCCATGCGCCCCCGATCGAGAGGAGTGTTTTTAGGCTCCAAAGCGGCGTGAATCCAAAAAAAATGCCGATGGCAGAACCGAGGGCAATGGAATGTGGCGTGTCCGCAATCGTCATCAGCGTCATGTGATGCGCAGCTAGCCAGCTCTTCACTCGCCCGAGTGGGCCCGGCAATCCTGAAACGTATCCTGTCACCCGGTCTGTCGCCTGCTCTCGCACGATGAAAGATACCCTAAAATAACTCCGGTGTCTGCGGCAGCGGAAGAATAACCTGGCCCAGGGCTGCGCGAAGGCGCGCAGCCGCTCGCGGCGCATAATCAAGCGCGTTGTTGTTAAATACAACATGGACCTCTCGCGCCTCGTGCGCTAATTGGCGACTCCGCTGCGCAATTTCGTCAACTTCCGCGTCGCTGTAATCGTAATTGAAACGCGCTGCTACGGTCTTGCCCCGAAGATAGGCGGATGGATCGCGTCCGTGTAACCGAACATACGACACCTTTGAAGTGGTCACTTCATTGATATCGGCCGGAATGATCGTGAAATGTTCAGCCGGAGGCGAATCGACATTTACGAAGATCAAACCGCGCCGCTTTAGAAAGTCCGTCGTCGCCGCTAACTGCTCGTTGGTCACCCAGTTCCGATTTCGAAATTCGATCGCCAGTCGGTAATCACGGGTCGCATCGACCAGCTGATCCAGCTCTTCCAGGTTATGTTTTCGCGGCGAAAATGAAGGTGATAGTTGAAGAAGCAGCGCTCCAAGTTTTCCCTTATCGCGCAGAATACTTACCGAGCGCAGAAAAACGTTTATGACAGCTGCTTCGATTTCAGGAGTTAATTTGACTTTCCCTTTTTCATCCGCCTTGGCCTCTCGCTGTAACTCCGGTGGAAGAAACTTCGCCGGTGTGGAATGGCGCGAAAGCAGTTGATGCAATTTGACGTCGAATGTAAATGCGTCAGGCGTTTCTCCGCACCAACGGTCGACCATTCGCCGATCGGGTACGGCATAGAAAGTTGAATTGACCTCCACCATTTCGAAATGGTGTGCATACCAACTAAGGCGTTCCCCCGCCCGCATTCCTTTCGGATACCAGCGCTCCACAAATCCTGGATCCGACCAGCTTGCTGTTCCTACGAGAATTTTTCCAACTTCCGGCATCGCCGCTAATCTGGTCTGCCCGAATAATCTCTCAACAATCGTGTTTAGCGTTTGCTTTTGCCGGTTGCCCCCGCATAGTGGTTCGCAAGACGCGGGGTGGAGCAGCCTGGTAGCTCGTCAGGCTCATAACCTGAAGGCCGCGGGTTCAAATCCCGCCCCCGCAACCATTTCACAACGTGGCTCCATCCTACCGCGTTAAACTACTTGCCCCCGCGTTTCGCGTGGACAAGATATACGCCGCTCAAATCGAGCTAAAAAATCCAGCGTAGCTCAGTGGTAGAGCGGTCGGCTGTTAACCGATTGGTCGTAGGTTCGAATCCTACCGCTGGAGCCAAAGTAATGTTTTGAGTCTTACATCCTTCGCAATCCCGTCGGACGCTTTACGCCGGTCACACCAATGACCTTTCAAGTCGCGTATCCCAACCACAACGAACGGATAGGCACTCGGTAAATTTACTCGTAAAACGGTCCGTGGATTCTTGTTTGGTAAGAGCAGCGATCGACCAAGCGCTATGCAACGCGGACGTTAAATCAAAGCGTGTGGAAATCTTCCAAGCGAACTCCAATCGACCTTCTTGGTGTCTAGCTCAGTGGTAGAGTTCAGTGGTAGAGTCCCGTCCGTCGCGGGCTTAACCGATTGTTCGTCGGACTGGTCGTCCGGATTTGTGACTGCGACTATCTTAGAGAACTATGTCGCCAATTGACGACGGAATTATCTTTTGCCGGCTGCTTTTCTCTTTGCAGCCCAGCGCGCTTTCATCATTTGGGAGAGTTTTCTTCGGCCACTGGGAGTGATTCCTCTTCGGCGAGTTTTCGTAGCGTTTGAACGCGTCCCAGCCTTGGTTCTGGCCCAGCGTGCCCGGGCCGCGGCAGCGAGCTTCGCACGAGTTTTTGCTGACATGCGTCGGCGCCCTGCGTCGCCGCCGATCAACGAGGAAGCGCCGCCGAGGAGAGATGTAAGTTGACGTTGCAGCCGATCAATATTCCGCCGGATGGAAACGGCTTGCTCCAAATTGCGAAGTGATAGATCCATAAAGACAAGCTACTACTTCCGGCGCTTCGGTTTGCAACTATTAAATGCCCCGGGGAGGACCTTGCCACTTTCGTAGTACGGTGCCCTCTGAGGTGGCCGGAGACGCATCCCTTCGAAGAAGAGGGGCGTGAGCTAGGTGGCTTCGCCTAACCGCCACTCAAGGGTGGACACGGGCGCCTTTGAGCGAACCCGCTTGGGTCTGTTCCCGGCTTTTTCGCCGAGATAAAACCGCCGATCCCTTTGCGCGACTGACGATATGGAAACCGCCTTCGTCCTCATAGGCTTCAGGGGCTTTCCGCAGACTGTTGGCAACGATCCCAAGGGCAGTCGCCGTAGCTGTAAATAAGATGATGGTCAACATCATGCCTCCGAAAAGAGCACGCCGTATACCAAGGGTGAGGGAGTTCGTCGCCCGCAAGGGTTTACGACGAATTTGCCGGTTGCTACCCTGTCGTTTTATGTCGACATCCCTACGCTTGTGTAAAATAAATGAACACACACGGGCAAAAAAAAGCGCCTCATTGAAGACGCAAATGCGTGCGACCGCTGATCCGGCGCGGCGATGTAAAAGCGCCCGGCCTAAACTGCTTGGGGACCGTTTATGCCCTCCGCGCTTCCAGAGGCAATACTTTCGGAGTAGCCACGTCCATCTCGATCGGCCGACCGAGAAATTCGAAAAGAACCCGGATCCGTTCCTTTGCCGGCATCAAGCGCGTCACGAGCGCTTCTAAGCCTTGGAATGGGCCTTCCGCGATTTGCACTGATTGCCCAACTTCGATGGCCGGATTGAACGTTACGACTTCGTCTTCCCCTGTTTTCTCGCGCAAAGTCGCGATCATACTGGGGTCGACCGTCGCCACTTGGTCGCCGAATCGAACCACCCCTTGAACTCCTGAGGAATATTCGACCTGCCGATGTTGGCGTGCGTAGGTAAATTCGGCGAATAAGTATCCTGGAAACATGGCCTCCACGAACCAGACGGCGCCTCTACGGGTTGGCTTCCGGAAGCGAACCCGGGGTGAAAAGCACGTGATCTTTAGCTGTCGGCGGAGAGAAGTTGCAGCAAGATGTTCGTGCTTCGGCTGTGTCTTGAGACAGAACCAAAGCGCGTTTTCAATCCGTGCGAGTTGAACGAGCGAGCACGTCATGGAGAAAAGGTTAAGAGCAGGGATCATACTACGGGCGGATTGCGCTTTTTCAACCGATCCGCCAGAGGTCCGCGGCTGCTCTCGTAAAGAATCGTGTGAATTGTTGT
>JBEEGU010000312.1:0-6199 GCA_041167025.1 Verrucomicrobiota bacterium | reverse complement strand
CATGTCGCTCGGATTCTCCGCGCCCTTGTCTTCGATAAAGTCTCCGAAATTGGTTTCTTCGCTCTCGCCGACCGGGGATTGAAGCGAGATTGGCTGCTGTGCCATTTTGAGCACCGCGCGAACCCGGTCGACCGGCAACAAAATCTCCTCAGCCACCTCTTCCGGTGTCGGTTCCCGGCCGTACTCCTGGACGAGCTGTTTCTGGACGCGCATGAGCTTGTTGATCGTCTCGATCATGTGCACCGGAATTCGAATCGTTCGGGCCTGGTCGGCAATCGAACGCGTAATCGCCTGCCGAATCCACCAGGTGGCGTAGGTGGAGAACTTGTAACCGCGGCGGTATTCAAATTTTTCGACCGCCTTCATTAACCCCATGTTCCCCTCCTGAATCAGGTCCAGGAATGAGAGGCCGCGGTTGGTATATTTTTTTGCGATGGAAATCACGAGCCGCAGGTTGGCTTCCACCATCTCGGTTTTGGCGCGCAAGGCCTTACGCAACCATGCTTTTAATTCCTGGTATTGTTCGGTGTATTCGTCCGATGATAACCACCAGGCTTTTTCCAGCTCGTGCACCTTCGCTGTGAAAGATGAAGCAGCCGTACGCGCCCGCGGTCGCTTGTCGATCTCCCCTTTCAGAAGAAGCAAGGTTTGATATTGCTCGTCTGCGAGATGAACGAACTCCTCGGTCACTTTCTGTTTGAAGTAAAACTTGGGGTAAAAGCGCTGCAAAGAAGCGACGGCTTTTTGAAAAGTCTTGAGCTTTTTCGTTTCCTTTTTTGCCGAGTTGGAAAGGAGGTGACTGTATTGCACTCCGATCGAGGTGCTCAATTGCTCGACTTGCTTGCAAAGACGCGGCAACATTTTCATGTAGCGCTCGCGGCTCTCGATTTTCTTATCGAGGATGACGCGGTCGAATCGCTCCCGGCCTTCGGTCAGTTTTTCGGCTAACTCGAGATGGGCGCGGGCAATGAATCCAAACCGATTAATGTGCTTTTGCACCATGTTCTCGGCTTCCTCAATCCGCTTGGAAATCTCAACTTCCTGTTCCCGAGTGAGCAAAGGGACCTGGCCCATCTGCTTGAGATACATCCGCACTGGATCATCCAGGATATCAAGCTTGGGTTCCGGCTTCTCTTCCTCTTCTTCTTCGGCGTCCTTCTTGCCGTCTTTGAAGCGGTCGACCTCGGAAGCCTCGATGATGTCAATTTCCATGCGGCGCAACCGCGTCAGGATCGCATCGAGATCGTCCGCATCGGTCATGGAGTCGGGCAGCGCCTCGTTCAGATCGTCGAACGTGAGGTAGCCTTGCTCCTTGGCCAGCTTGATCAGTTCACGAATCCGCGCCTGCAACTCATCTTCCGATTGCTTCGCTGGGGGTTGGCCTTCCTTAACTTTCGTCAAGGCTTCAGCCGGTTTTCTCCGTGTGCGCACCAACGAAGTGATGCGTTTCGGTTTGAATGCTGTGATTTTTCCTTTCAATCGCCCTCTAGTCGTGGATGAAGTTTTTCCAACTTGCCGGTAAAGGCGTTTCGCTTTCGGCCGCTTTGCTGGCGACCGTTTGGCTGTCTTTCGGTTCGAATGCCTGGCCAAGGTTACGCGCTCAAAGAATTGACTGGGACGTTCGATTAATTTGCCCCAGTTCAACGACAGATAGCTACCATTGTGCCGGGGCAGGCGAAAACTGGGAAAGTTCGTGGAGCTGCTCTCTGAGGTCAAGAATTTGTTTCTGCAAATTAACCACCTCCCCAGTGCTCAATTGCGGGAGCTTCATTTTGCTTTCGGCGGCCTCGAGCTGGCGTCGAAGGGTGGCCTGACGAAGCCCGCGCCACCAGTCCTCCACCACGCTGCCCGGGTTCGCCGGAAGTTTTTGCACCAGCCAGGAGGCGACCAATGCTTCTTCTCCAGGTGACAGGGTTGTCATGAAAGCATTCAGTGAGGCCGGATCTCCCGGTCGCAAATCAACCTCCAAAATCCGCGCAAGAAATTCAGTATTGGGTGTTTGGGACAGGACTTCTTGCCAATTTTGGCCCACCAAAAACTCGCGCGCTATCTCATCGCGCAGAGCAAACATGCAGAGCATTGCAATGTCGTGCCGAGGAGCTGCCACCGTGGGCAGACGGGTGTTCCTGGCCTGTTGCAGCGGCTGCCGTGCGTGCTTGACCAACAGATTTTCGAAGTCCGATGTTGAGACGCCGAGACGGGCGCTCACCTTCCGAGCCACCTCTCCGCGCATCATCGGATCTCGAACGTGCGAGACCGTGTCCGCCAGACTTCGCGCCAGTTCCATCTTCGCAGCGAGGGAATTCAGATCCGTTTCCGCTGCCTCCCGTTCTATCCAGAAGTCAAAAAAATCTCGGGCGGCGGCGATCCGAGTATTGAACTCTTCTTTCCCCTTTTTGCGGACGAGCGAATCAGGATCCTCACCCGCGGGCATTTCCGCCACGCGCACGACGAGATCATTTTGCAAAAGAGCTTCGAGCGATCGCTCGGCTGCTTTTTTACCGGCGATATCGGCGTCGAAGCAAAGAACCACTTCGGCGACGAAACGTTTCAGAACACGACCCTGTCCATCGGTGAAAGCCGTTCCCTGGGGCGCGACTACGTTCGTAATTCCCGCTTCAAACAGGGTGATCAAATCCAATTGGCCTTCGCAGATGATGGCGCAATTCGCATCGATCAGCGCGCGCTTCGTCTTATCCAGCCCAAAGAGCACGTTACCCTTTCGGAAAAGAGGCGTTTCGGGAGAGTTGAGATACTTGGCGCTCTCCTTGTCGGCTTGGAGGATGCGGCCGCTGAATGCAATCACTTCTCCGACGTCGTTACAAATCGGAAACATAATTCGATCGCGAAACCGATCGTAGATATCGCTTTCGGGCCGGTTTTCATCACGAAGTTTGCCCAACCCGCTTTGTAATATTTGGCGGCGATCATAACCCTGGCCGAGCGCCCAGTTCAAAAACGAGTCCCATCCCGCAGGAGCGTATCCAAGTTGCCAGTTTTTCGCCACGCGCCCATCTATTCCGCGCTTTTTTAAATAATCCCGGGCCGGCGCACCGAAATCCTTTCTGAGCAGATTATCGTGAAACCAATTCGCCGCTTCCGCGTGCAACTGGAGCAACAGCCGCCGCGCTTCGTGCTGGCGATCTTCGTCGCCCCCCGCCGCCCGCTCTTCAATGATCGGAATCCCGACCCGTGCAGCCAGTTTGCGCACAGCGGCGGGAAAATCGAGATGCTCATACTCCATGACAAAACGGAAAACGCTTCCGCCTGCCCCACAGCCGAAACAATGAAACGTTTGCCGCTGTGGACTCACTGTGAAGGAAGGAGTTTTTTCCTGATGAAACGGGCAGAGCGCCTTGAAACTCGTGCCCGCGCGCTTCACCGGGAAATAAGAGCCAATCACCTCGACGATGTCGTTGGCGGCAGCGATTTGTTCGATGGTTGGTGTTGGAATTGCCACGCGGATGGATTTTTCGCTCGTTCGGTTGGATAAGCGATGCCAAATTTACGCCGGAGCGCGGTGGTTCCAAGTATGAGAAAAACATTATTCGGTCTGGGGTTGATTGTGCTGTTGCTTAACCCGGCCGTGACGCAGGCCCGGGAGGTCATCAAGAAAGGCGATATCGTGGTCGTGCCTGTGCACGGCGAAATCTCTCCATCACTGGTCACGTTTCTTCGGCGAGCGATCAAGACCGCCGAGACGGCGCAGGCAGCTGCCGTCGTTCTCGATATGAACACCTATGGCGGCCGGCTCGATTCGGCTGAGGAAATCACGAATATTCTCAACCGCGCCACGATCCCAACGTTCACTTTCATTAATTCAAATGCCGGTTCAGCCGGCTCCTTGATTGCCTTGGCGACGCGACACATCTACATGGCCCCAGTGAGTGCGATCGGCGCCGCCGCGCCCGTCCTGTCCACCGGGGAAGATCTTCCGGCGACGATGCGGGAAAAAACTATTTCGTACTGGTCGGCGCTCGTTCGTGGTTCAGCCGTTAAGAACGGGCATAACCCGGATATTGGCGAAGCATTCATGAATAAGGATCGCGAAGTAAAAATTGGCGATCGCGTCATTCATGCCAAAGGAACTTTGTTGACCTTGAACGCTCAGGAAGCGAGCGAGAAAATTAACAACAAACCCCTGCTGGCGGATGGGATCGCCGACTCTGTGCTCGATGTCACGCGAAAGGCCGGGCTCAAAGGAGAGATCGTGGCGCTCGATCCGACCGGGTTCGAGAAGATCGCTTTCTGGATCACTGCGCTGGCGCCTCTGCTCCTTCTTGGGGGCATCATCGGGGCCTATCTCGAATTCAAAATCCCGGGCGCGACTCTACCCGGCATCGTTTCCGCCGCATGTTTCGCACTCTTCTTTCTCGGACATTATCTCGCCGGTCTGGCTGGCTGGGAGGTTGTGGCCCTTTTCGTATTGGGTCTGGCTTTGGTAATGGTGGAGATCCTCTTCTTCGCGCATTCGACGATCGTTTTCGGCGTGATCGGAGTATTTCTCATGTTGGCTTCGATCTTGTGGGCAATGATCGATCGCTACCCGGGCGAAACATTTTTCCCAGCAGGCCACGCGTTGTTCATGCCGCTTATTAATTTAACGATCGCGATTGTCGGGGCGAGTATTCTGATCGCTGTTCTCGCGCGCTACCTGCCTCGCACAAGTTTCTATCGGCGATTTGCGTTGGTGACTTCCAATCCGTCCGGTCCATCGCTAGCCAGCGTTCCGCGTGAATTTATCCCAGCGATTCCATTATCGCCTGGCGTTCAGGGGATCGCGCTGTCGATGCTGCGCCCGAGTGGGAAGGCGCGGTTTTCAGACCATATCGTGGATGTGATCACGCAGGGAGAATTTATTCCGGCGGAAACCCCGATTACCGTTGTGCACGCCGATGGAATGCGCGTGGTCGTGAAATCGAGTTCCTGGTAATGCTCGGTATCCATGACTTCGCGCTTTTCGTTACCAGCGGAATCCTGCTCAACCTAACTCCGGGTCCAGATACAGCCTACATTCTTGGGCGCAGTATTGCCCAAGGGCGTTCCGCCGGTTTTGCTTCCGCTCTCGGCATCATGGTTGGAAGCATCTTTCACACATGCGCAGCTGCCCTGGGTCTTTCCGCTTTGCTCGGCACCTCGGCTTTGGCATTCACGATCATCAAGCTGATCGGAGGTGCTTATCTGCTTTTTCTCGGGATCAAAATGGTTCTGGATCGCAGAGAACAGCTTCACTTGGCCGCGAGCTTCCGCCGATCGACTACCGCCGCCGCATTTCGCCAAGGGGTTTTAACCAATATCTTGAATCCGAAAGTCGCGCTCTTCTTCCTGGCTTTTCTGCCTCAATTCATTGACCCGGCGTCGACGACCAAGGTACCGGCTTTTCTCGTTCTTGGATTTACCTTCGTCACAACCGGAACCATTTGGTGTTTGATACTGGCGTGGTTCGCAGCTGCTTTCAGTAACCGGCTACGATCAAACCCCACCATCGCGCAATTTCTTAACCGGGCGGTGGGTTCGCTCTTCATTTTTCTCGGGATTCGACTGGCCAGCTCACGCTGAATTTCCTAGCGCTGAGCTGGGCACCGAGTCCGCTACCCGCCAGCCACGACCCGCAGGAGCTCGACCTGATCGCCTTCGGCCAAAACATGCTCGCTCCATTCGTGGCGGTGCAGTGCCAATCCGTTGTGTTCGATTAACACTGTCTGCGGCGGCAATTCAAAACGTTCGATCAACTCCTTGATCGTCTTCGCGCCACGCGCATCGGCCGGTTCGCCATTGAGCGAAATTTTCATACGCTCGCCAGCGCCTGGTCCCAATCCTTCCAAACCGGCTCAAGTCCGCCGCGTCGAAGCAAAGATGCGACCTCGGCTGGCGACCGTTCGTCGCTGATCTCAAATTGGCCCGTGGCCAGTTTGTCTTCTCCGTCCTGAAACTCGGGGGCGACAATTTTTCCCCGAACGGTGCGATGAATGTTCTGGCTCCCGCGCCGAGTATATCCGCCCGGTTCGGTGTGACTGCCGGCACTCATTGACGTTACGCCAAGGTGAATCAAGGCATCACGCAACGACGCGCGCTCGCGCGTGCTCAACACGATCCCCACTTGTGGAAAAGTGACGCGCAATGCGCAAACGAGTTGAGCCAGCTCGCGATCGCTCATCGAAATCGGAGGGTGAAATCCGCCGGCGGCAGGCCGTATTCG
>JBEEGU010000311.1:0-5437 GCA_041167025.1 Verrucomicrobiota bacterium | reverse complement strand
CGTTAGGGCTGCTGCTGGTAATCATCGCGTTGATTCTGATTTTCCCGCAGAAGCCCGCTTCGAGAGCGCATTGAAGAAATCCGAAGAAGGCGCCGCTTAATAAAGCAACTGCAGACCGCAGTATCCGATAAAGGCCAGCGGGTCTCCACCAGGAGTGTGCACTTCATGACCTAACGAACCGATAAAGATACAGTGTTCGCTCAGCGTTTGCCGAATACCGAAGTTCACCGCCAACACGTCGCGATCGAAATTCATCCGTGACGTGCCATGCAGCTCCGCCATCAACTTCGTAGTTTTTGTTACCTCGATGCCACCGACTAGTCCGTAGAGCCACTCGCTGCGGCCGAGCGTGCTCGCCACTGGACCCCATTCGAAATCAAGATCGATAACACCAAACGTTTTCGCCACTTGCACCGGTACTTGGAACCGCGTCCCGTCCTCCGCCAGACCGCGGCGCACAGACGATTGCAACATGTTAAAAATAACCCGCGGAAATGTGGAAACGGACACGCCATCTTTCTGTTCGTCGAGAAATCGCCACTTCAACGCCGCCTCGGTGCCGCCGAGTCCGTAAATCGGCCCGCGGTCGCTGCGTTTCAGAAGAACGGGCGCCGTCTGCAGCGTGAGCTGGATCCGCTCGCCCACTCCGTAGTTGAAATCGATCGCGGGCAAATCCCACGACGTTTCGTCGGACCGACGCTCGAACGCGACGGCAAGATTAATTTCGAAACGGCCGTTGCCGGGCGTACCGGGATCGTCGGTGATCATTGGTGGCCCGCCTTGTGCCCACGTCTCGGAGGCGGCGAACGCGCACAAAGCGAAAACCAGATAATGCAGAACCCTCGGTCGAAATAATGAAACAGCGTGTCCCGCAACAGTGAGTTTGAGAAGTGACCACATCAAGTGATAATCGATTGAAACACGAAGTTCATATTAGTCTTGAGCAACCGCGGTTATTGCCCCGAGCGCAACGAGACAGCACTTTCGCACGCGTTCAGTAGTGTCAATGCAATTTGCGCTAGTGCACGTCCACGATTGTCGCGATCGTGATCACGCCAAATCATCGCCTCGGTTGGAGCCGGCGGAATAGCCACCAGTTGTTTTTTCCTGATTTGCTGCTTTTATAACGGTCTGCTATGGGAGTTCCCAAACGTAAAACTTCAAAAATGCGCCTGCGCACACGGAGAGCAGCGAACCGCTGGCGTGCGTCCGAGCTGAACAAATGCCCTCAATGCGGCAGCACCGCTCGCTCACATATCGCCTGTTCGTCTTGCGGTTATTACAAGGGCCGGCAGGTCCTGACCATAGCCGGCAAGTAACGGCGTGCGGCTTTGCCGACATTGAAAGGGTCATCATTCTCGCCGTGCTTTTGTGACGGCGGAAATCCCTGCCAGCGAGAAACCGCTTGCCGCCAACATTTGCTCCGGAGATTTCGATTTGCAATCTGGGAGCTAAATTCGCAAGATTTCACTCTGTGAAGATCGCCTTGGACGCGATGGGCGGCGATTTCGGCCCGCCCAACCTGGTCGCCGGTGCGGTGATGGCGCTGCGCGCGTATCCGCATATCACGAAGCTTTTCCTGGTTGGCGACGCCTCCAAGATCGAAGTGGAATTAAAAAAACACGGTTGCAACGACGGCCGGGTTGAGGTGTTTCATACTTCCCAGGTAGTCGAGATGAGCGATGGCGCGGTCGAAGCCGTGCGCCGGAAAAAAGATTCTTCGGTCAGTCGCGCCGTCGACCTGGTGAAGCACGGGCAGGCCGATGCGATCGTGAGCGCAGGGCACACCGGCGCGGCTGTGGCGGCCACGGCTATCAAGCTGCGCATGCTGCCGGGGGTCGAACGCCCCGGCATTGCGTCGCTCGTGCCCACCGAGAGAAACGTCTTTGTTCTGATCGATGCCGGCGCAAACGTAGATGCAAAGCCGATGCACCTCCTCCAATACGGAATCATGGGTTCGGTTTATTCGCGCCACATTCTGCACTACCAGAACCCAACGGTCGGGCTCATGTCCATTGGAGGAGAAGACGCGAAGGGTAGCGGTCTAACGAAGGAAGCATTCAAACTCCTCAAGGAAAGCTCCCTGAATTTTCGCGGCAATATCGAAGGACGCGATCTTTTTGAAGATCCCTGCGAAGTCGTTTTGTGTGACGGGTTCGTCGGTAACGTGGTTTTAAAAACCTGCGAATCGATCGCACACGCAATTTTTACATGGTTAAAACACGAGCTGAAGAAGAAGCCAACCCGTCTCATCGGGGCCGCCATGGTCAAGGGTGCATTTAAAGCGATCCACAAAAAGACGAACTGGGAAGATTATGGCGGAAGTCCATTGCTCGGGGTCAACGGAATTTGCATCATCGCTCACGGCGCCAGCACCCCTCTGGCGGTCCAAAATGCGCTCAGGGTCGCGGCCGAATCTATTGAACAACAGATAAACCCGCATATCATCGAGGAGATCCGCCGTTATAATGAGACGACAGCCTCGCTCGAGCCCGCGCTCCGCTAAAACCCGCACCGTCTCAATTATCGGCACCGGCAGTTATGTGCCGGAGAAGATTTTAACGAACGACGATCTCTCGCGCATCGTCGATACCTCGGACGAGTGGATTACAACGCGCACCGGTATCAAGGAACGTCGCGTTGCGGCCAAAGACGAGCAGACGAGTGATATGGCCACGAAAGCAGCTCTCAAGGCGATGGAGCAGGCGGAGATTTCCGGGGCTGACATCGATCTGATCCTGGTTGCAACTGCCACGCCCGATATGCTCTTTCCGGCGACGGCCTGTTTCGTCCAAAAAAAGATCGGCGCGGTCAATGCCGCTTGTCTGGACATTTCAGCCGCGTGCGCCGGGTTCCTATTTGGCATCGAGATCGCCCAGCAATTCATCACCTCCCACACGCACAACACGGTGCTGGTGATTGGCGCAGAAAAATTAACCTCGATCACGAATTGGACCGATCGCAACACCTGCGTCCTCTTCGGCGATGGAGCAGGAGCGGCGGTCCTGGGTCACCGCGGCAGTACGCACGGCGTGATCAGCACCCACATCGGTAGTGACGGTCAATACAGCGACATTCTGTTCATGCCCGGCGGCGGTTCACGATGCCCGATCACGAAGGAGAATGCGGATATGAACCTCGCCACCATTCACATGCTGGGTAAGGAGGTTTACAAGCAAGCCGTGACCGCCATGCTCAGCGCCTCGCGAAAAGCGCTGGATCAGGCCGGCCTGAGTATTGAAGACATCTCCTGCGTCATCCCGCACCAGGCTAACCTCCGCATCATCGAAGCAATCGCCGATCGGTTAAAGATTCCGATTGAGAAGTTTTATGTGAATCTCGACAAATACGGCAACACATCCGCCGCCGCGGTCGCGATCGCGCTGGATGAGGCCAACCGGAGCGGGCGAATTAAGCAGGGGGACTTTATTCTGATGGTCGTGTTCGGAGGCGGGTTAACCTGGGCCAGCACCGTGATTGAGTGGTGACGGCGATTCGCAATCTCAACCTGAATTCGAAATTGGATTCTCGCGAGCTGATTACTGAGCCGACATGGAACGTCGCTTGACTGCGATCCTCGCTGCCGACGTTGTCGGCTACAGCCGATTGATGGGAAGCGACGAGGCTGGCACACTGGCTCGGGTAAAAAAACTTCGAAGCGACTTAATCGAGGGCAAAATCGCCGACCACCAAGGACGAATCGTGAAGCTGACCGGCGATGGGCTCCTGGCGGAGTTTCCCAGCGTGGTCAGCGCAGTGGCGTGTGCAGCCGAGATGCAGCGTGGCCTACGTGAAGCCGAGGCCGAAATCCAAGCTGATCGTCGTATAGAGTTCCGTATGGGAGTAAATTTGGGAGACGTTATCGTCGAAGACGACGACATTTATGGCGATGGCGTTAATGTCGCGGCGCGCCTGGAAAGTATCGCCGCACCTGGCGGCATCGCAGTTTCGCAATCGGTGCGGGAGCATGTCGGCGGCCGTCTCAATCTAATTTTTCAAGATCGCGGCGAACAGCGGCTCAAGAATATCGAGAAGCCGATTCGGGTTTATGATGTTCTGCTTGAAGAGACCGGTATGACCAACGCGGCGACAATGAAGGACAGCAGACCATCGATAGCAGTATTGCCGTTCAACAATATGAGCGGCGATCCAGAACAGGAATATTTTAGCGATGGCATCACGGAAGACGTCATCACCGATCTATCGAAAATCTCGGGTCTGTTCGTCGTCGCGCGCCACACCGCCTTTACCTACAAGAATAAGCCGCTAAAGGTTCAACAGGTCGGCCACGAGCTTGGCGTCGCTTTCGTTCTCGAAGGAAGTGTGCGCAAAGCAGGTCCGCGCGTGCGGGTGACCGGTCAGCTCATTAATTGCAAGGATGGCAGTCACATGTGGGCCGAACGCTTCGACCGCGACCTGACCGACATCTTCGCCATCCAGGACGAGATCACGCACGCGATCGTCGAGCAGCTCAAGGTCAAGCTCCTCCCACAAGAGAAGAAATCGATCGGGCAGGCACCGACCGACAACGTTGAAGCTTACACTTACTACCTGAGAGGCCGTGACTTCCTGCACCGGCGCTCGAAACACTACGTCCGGATAGCCCGGCAGATGTTCGCCAAAGCCGTTGAGCTGGACCCTAACTACGCGCGGGCATACGCCGGCATGGCCGATTGCGATTCGTTCTTCTATCTGAATTATCGGGGAACCGTGCCCATTGATGATCTCCTCGCCACCGCGGAAAAGGCTCTGAGCCTGGACAACACGCTAGCGGAAGCTCACGCCTCACGAGGATTAGCGCTCGCTGCCGGGGAGCGTTACGAAGAAGCGAAAGCAGAGTTCGAGAAAGCAATTGCACTCGATCCAAATTCGTTCGAGGCACATTACTTCTACGCTCGCAGAAGCTTCGCTGGCGGAGACCTGGAACGCGCGGCCAGCCTTTTCGAGCGCGCCTCTCAAATCAGGCCGGAGGACTACCAGTCTGTGTGTTTGCTCATTAATATCTACCGGTCACTCGGCCGCAGTGAAGATAGCAAAGATGCCGCGCGCCGGGGGATTGAGCTAGCCGAACGTGAACTTAGCCTTCACCCGGACGATCCCCGGCCCGCGCACTTGGGCGCAGGCGCACTTTTTGAGTTGGGTGAGATGGATCGTGCCAGGGAATGGATAGCCCGCGCCTTAGCGATTGATCCAGACGATTCCCTCACTTTATATAACGTCGCGTGCGGTTATACAAAGTTGGGCGAATTCGATCTCGCCTTCGACATGCTCGAGCGCTCGATCCTCGCTGGCGGTTCGGAACTCGCCAATTGGGTCAAACACGATTCCGATCTGGATGGGCTGCGAAGTCAGCCACGTTATCAGCGATTCCTCGAAGCCATTAGCTCGAAGACATCCAATGCGGATCGAAACTCGCGCGCATCTTAATTATCAATGT
>JBEEGU010000310.1:0-3546 GCA_041167025.1 Verrucomicrobiota bacterium | reverse complement strand
CGCACGTTTGGGGGGAGCACACCAATGATTTCGCGGGAAACGCCATCGACAGTGATCTGCTGGCCAAGAGCCTTCGCTGAACTCCCCCAACGCCGTTTCCAAAGCCCTTGGGAAATGAGCGCTACTTTCCTGCTGCCGGGAAGATCATCCGCTTCAGTGAAGTCGCGGCCAAGGATTGGCGGCAGACCCAGAATGGACAGGAAGTTCGCGCTCGTGCGCGCTGCCTGCACGCGCACCGGTTCGGCGTCGTCGCGAGGGCTCGAGAGGTTGGCGCTGCCACGGCGCAAAAGCGCGATGTCGGTGAAACTGCGTTGGTTCGCCCTCCAATCCAGGTAGTTGGGATAACTGACCGAACCGGATTCGAAAGCTGGCGAACGTTCCCGCAGCAATATCAGGCGCTCCGGACTGGGATAAGGCAGTGGCCGCAACAAGAGCGCATTAACCACGCTGAATATCGCAGTGTTCGCACCGATGCCGAGTGCAAGTGTCAGCACCGCGATTGCGGTGAAGCCCGGTTGTTTGCCGAGGAGACGCGCCGCATGGCGTAATTCCCGCAAAGAATTTTTCATTCGCTTCTCAAGGCAATTATGGGATCGACGCTGCTTGCCCGATAAGCTGGCAACCAGCAGGCGAGAAACGCGACCAGCGCAAGTAAGGCCGGCAAAATAATGAAGGTCGAAGCATCAGTTGTGCTGACACCGAAAAGCAGGCCGGACATCAACCGTGTCACGCCCAGTGCTATCACCAGCCCTATGGCCAAGCCGATAAAAGTGAGCAGCATTCCCTGGCGGACAACAAGCTTGAATATATCCGTGCGCTTCGCACCGAGGGCCATTCGCACTCCGATCTCCCGCGCGCGCTGCACCACGGAATAGGACATGACCCCAAAGAGTCCGATTGCGGCGAGAAAGAGAGCGATACCGGCGAATATCGCGAGTAAAAGCATCGTGAATTTCCGGTTCGCGACCGATTTCGCGACCAGGTCGCCCATGGTTCGGATGTCTGCCAGTGCCACGTTCTTGTTTACGGTCCATACCGCATTTTGGACCGCAGAAGTCAGCGCGAGAGGACTCGAACTGGCCGTGCGCACTGCGAAGAACATGGAGGGCCAGTCCATTTGTCCCAGCGGGAGATATATTTCCGCGCGCGCCGAACTTTCTAACCCGACGTGGCACACGTTGCCGACGACACCGACGATCTGAACCGTGGCATTGTCGGATCCAACCAGGACATGTTTGCCAATGGGGTCTTCGCTAGGAAAGATGGTACGCGCCATCGCTTCATTGATGACAGCGACCGGCTGACCATTCTGTCCATCGTGTTCAGTAAACGTCCGGCCGCGTAACGACGGGATGGCCATCGTCCGAAAATAATCGCTCGTCGCGATTCGGAGGTCAGCATCGTGCGGTTGATTGCTGCCGACCAGTGTAATCGACCGCGAGCTGTTGCCGCCAGCCAGTGGCAGCCGACTCACCGCTCCGGCGGATCTTACACCCGGCAGCGCTCGCAGGCGCTCAGTGACTTCTCGGTAAAAAATGGCCTGATGCGCTGAATCGGTGGAACGGGGTAGGCCGATATTGAAAACGAGGAGACCATCAGGCGCGAATCCCGGATCGACGTGGATCAGCTTTGCAAAACTTTTCATCATCAAACCGGCGCCGATCAGAAGAACGAGTGAGAGCGCAATTTCTGTCGTGATCAAAGTCGCTCGACCGCGGCTGCGCACACCTGTGCTACCGCGCTCGCCCCGGACGAGCGAATCGTTCGGATTCGAGAACGAGGCGTAGAACGCTGGCATTGCCCCGAAGAGCAGTCCGGTCGCGAGCGAAACCACCAGACTAAAACCGAGCACTTCGCGATTTAAGCCGATCTCACGGAAACTACGAAGATCCGCTGGGCCTAACGACAACAAGATTGGAACGATCCAGGCCGCAAATATTACTCCGAGCATCCCGCCTAGAAGCGCAAGCAATACGCTTTCGGTCAAGAGCTGCCGGACAAGGCGGGCGCGGCTCGCCCCCAGGGCGAATCGGATGGCAATTTCGCGCGATCGCGCGGCTGCGCGGGACAGGAGCAAGTTTGCCACGTTGACACAGCCGATGAGCAAAAGAAATGCGACCGAAGCCATGAGAAGTACGAGTGCCGGTCTAAGTCCGCTAACGAGTTGTTCGCGCAGAAAAACAACCGCGACGCCGACGTCCATGTTTGCATTCGGGAATTGTTTTTCGAGACGAGCGGCAATTGCGTTCATCTGCGAGCGCGCCTGCCCGAGGCTGACCCCGGTTTTGAGGCGGCCCCAGACGTCGAGATAATTTCGATCACGCATCTGCCGAGGATCCTGGCCCGGGACGAGGGGGTGTTCCGGCACGTCCCATGCAGACGGGATCCAGAGTTCGCCGTAATCGTCCGGCGAAAAGCCGCGCGGCATGACCCCGATAACTGTGAATGGTTCGCCGTTTAAAATGATGTTGCGCCCCAGCACACCGCCTTCGCCCCCGAATCGACGCTGCCAGATCTCGTAGCCGAGCACAGCGACATGATCGTTTCCCGGCTTTGAGTCTTGCTGGCCCAGGCTGCGGCCGAGAATTGGGTTAACTCCAAATAATGTAAAAAAGTTCGCAGAGGTGGTCGTCATGCGCAGACGTTCCGGGCGGTCGCCGTCGCTCAGGGTCACCTGACTCCCGCGGCTCGCGGCCAGCGCAGAAAATACGTCGTTTTGCGAAGCCCAATCTATGTAATTGGCGGGCGAGCTGTCGTGAGAGGAAACACCAGTGCTCCGAACCGTTTGCGCCAAGCTAACAATTTCGTCGGAACGCGGATATGGGAGAGATTGAAGCAAGACACCGTTAACGACTGTGAAAATCGCCGTGCTACTGGAGATTCCCAACATCAATGCGACGACAGCGGCCAATGTGAAACCCGGGTTCTTGCGCAGCATGCGCAACCCGTAGCGGATGTCTTGTCGCAGGGTATTCATCAGCCCTAACGCATCATTGCGCGCTGCGGGAGGGCACTTTGCCACCGAGGCTCGCCGCCCGCGTAGCGGATCTCGAGAGCTCGGACATATTTGTGTTCGGGGCGGGCGGTCTGGGTTTACCCTTCGGAAATGATCGTGCGGCTTTCTAGAGTGCAGGCGATGCAAGGTTCGATTCCAGCGGCTGGAATTTTCACGGGATGATTAACGAATTGCAAGATCGCGAAGATTGCACTGAGAATGAACGCTGAATAAGCGACACATTCGAGGATGCCACGGCTTTTTTCTTCCGAACGGACAAGCAGAGCGTAGGTGGATTCTTGTTGGTTTTTCATAAGGGCTGTTGGTGACATGAGTCTCCTTATGCAACCGCCGTGCCACGGGATTTTGCCATAACGTAAACGGTTCGTATTGAACCGAATATTGTCGGAACGATCCGAAACGGACCCGTCAGCATGTTCCGCGGCTGGGAACCTGCCGTTCCGGTTTTGGGACAAGCTTCGATGGTCGTGATTCCCCATTGAACGGCTCGGAGGACGTGACCCGCCCTAACGACGACGTGAGTAGGAGAT
>JBEEGU010000309.1:0-6234 GCA_041167025.1 Verrucomicrobiota bacterium | reverse complement strand
GTTTGAATCTGCGCGAAGCCATTCTCAGCTTGGGCAAGACGTCGCAGGTTCCAGGACGGCTCGAGGCGGTCCCGGCCAAGCGACAGTTTCAAATCTTTGTCGACTATGCGCACACCCCCGATGCCCTGCTCAATGTTGTCAAAACCTTGCGTGAACTCGGACCACGCCGGCTGATCGTGGTCTTTGGCTGTGGCGGAGATCGCGACCGGCAGAAGCGACCGCTTATGGCCCAGGTGGTCGATCAAAACGCGGACCACGCCATCATCACCTCGGACAACCCGCGCAAGGAAGATCCAGCCGCAATCATCGACGAAGTTGAAAAAGGGTTTCGCTCGAGCCATTACGAAAAGATCGTTGATCGGACCGAGGCGATCACACGGGCGATCAATCTCGCGGAACCGCGCGATATCATTTTGATCGCGGGCAAAGGTCACGAAAATTACCAGGAATTCGCCGATCACACCGTGCCGTTTGATGACATCCAGGTTGCGCGCCGTGCTTTGGAGAATCGGCCGATGGAATTTTAGATGATGAACGCGCCACTTATACTGACGCAGGTTAATGGATCGTGCTCTCCGAGCGCGATGTTAAAAATAAGGTGGCTTCGCCGCCACACTTGCCGTCGCCCCTGGAGGCCGCGATCCGCCTTATGAATCCGATCCGGCTCGAAAAGATCGCAAATCTTGCCCGCGCGAAGCTTCAGTCCGGCGACGAGGATATTGTCGTCGAAACTGTAAGCACCGATTCGCGAACGCTCAAACGCGGCGAATTGTTCGTGGCGCTTCGTGGCGAAAATTTCGATGGCCACAAATTTGTCGAAGCAGCAGCTCAATCGAACGCGGCCGGCGCTCTGGTCGAGGCGGACTGGAACGGCAATGTCCCGGAAAGCTTCGCGCTGCTCCGTGCCCCCGACACTTTGCGCGCTTACCAGGAACTGGCGGCGAATTATCGCAAATCGTTACCGCTGAAAGTGGTCGCGATCACCGGCAGCAACGGCAAAACCAGCACGAAAGATTTTACCGCCGCTGTTCTCGGACGCCGTTACCGGGTGACTAAAACCGAGGGAAATTTCAACAATCACATTGGACTTCCCCGCACGATCCTGGAAGCGACTTCCCAAGATGAAGTCGCAGTTTGGGAAATCGGGATGAACCACCCTGGCGAAGTTGCGGCGCTCACAAGAATCGCGGCACCGGACGCGGCGATTATCACCAATGTCGGTATTGCTCATATCGAATTCATGGGTTCGCGCGATGCCATTGCCGAAGAAAAAGGCGCGCTGGCGGAAGCGATTGTCGCCGAGGGCTGGGTCGTTTTGAACGCAGACGATCCATATAGCGGGCGCATCGCGGAGCGGACGATCGCACGTGTAATTCCCGCCGGCACAACGTCCGGCAGCATTTGCGCAGGCGAAATCTCCCAGAGCGCGACCGGCTCTGACTTCACGATTTTAGAAGGCGCGCATCGTTGCCGGGCGCAGTTGCCCGTCCCGGGAGTGCATATGATTCAAAACGCGCTGCTCGCAGTGGCGGCCGGTCGTGCATTCGGCCTTTCCCTGGAGGAATGCGCTTCCGGTTTGGCGGCTGCACCGCTGAGCAAGGCGCGGTTGCAGATCAAGGAAATTCACGGTGTGCAATTCATCGACGACAGTTACAACGCGAACCCGGACTCGATGAAGGCCGCTTTGCTTACATTAGTGGAACTCGAGACTGACGGAAGGCGCATCGCCGTGCTCGGAGAAATGGGTGAACTCGGCCAGGAAACCGAGAGCGGCCATCGCGAAGTGGGAGAAAAGGCAGCTACGCTTGGTCTCGACGAATTGATCGCCATTGGAGATCTGGGAAAGATCATTGTTCAGTCCGCGCAACGTGCCGGTTTGAAAAAATCGTCGGCCGTGGCTTCGGCCTCCGAGGCCGCGGAATTACTCGAGCGGATCGCAAAACCGGGCGACCTGGTTTTGGTAAAAGGCAGTCGCGCGGCGCGAACGGAAAAGGTCATGGAAGAATTTGCCGTCCAACAAAGGGAGAGCGTGCGGGCATGATGTACTTTCTCCATCGGCTGAGCGATGAGTTCGGCGGCTTTAACGTTTTCTTTTACGTTACTTTCAGAGCGGTCGCCGCTGCTGTCACCGCGTTTGGCATTTCGTTGCTTTTCGGCAATTGGGTCATCCGAAAATTGATTTTGCTGAAAATGGGTCAGCCCATTCGTGGTGCTAGCGAAGTTCGCCGGCTGGCTGAGCTGCATGGGCCCAAGCAAGGCACTCCGACGATGGGG
The DNA here is from genome assembly GCA_041167025.1 of Verrucomicrobiota bacterium. GTDB lineage: Bacteria > Verrucomicrobiota > Verrucomicrobiia > Chthoniobacterales > UBA10450 > DATFCK01. Next base: position 3,960 of record JBEEGU010000309.1, on the reverse strand, counting down.
GGGGTGATCATCATCGGCGCCGTTTTCATCTCGAGCGTTCTCTGGGCTCGGACTGATAACCGCTTCGTCTGGCTCGTCCTGTTCAGCATGGTTTATCTCGGGGGCGTCGGGTTCATGGATGATTACCTCAAGGTCACGAAGAAAAAGACCGATGGTGTGCCCGGGCGGGTTAAATTGATTTGCCAACTTATCCTGGCCTGCATCGTGACGGCGGTTTTCCTGACCAGTCCGTTACTCGAAGTGCAGGCGCGGTCGCTCTACGTTCCGTTCATCAAGTCGCCGGTCGTGACGAACATGAGCTGGTTCACGCTCCTGTTTTTTGCGCTCGTCATCGTCGGTTCTTCCAATGCGGTGAACCTGACCGATGGCCTGGATGGATTGGCGACCGGTTGCACCATCACCGTAGCGTTTGCTTACGCGCTGATTGCCTACGCCGCCGGAAATTTCCGCATCGCGGAATATCTCCAGGTACCTTTTTACCCCTTCACCGGCGAGCTCACTGTGGTTTGCAGCGCGCTCGTTGGCGCAGGCCTCGGATTTCTTTGGTTCAACTGTCATCCGGCAAAAGTTTTTATGGGGGATACCGGTTCGCTCGCCATTGGCGGCATGATTGGAGTGGTGGCGATTTGTTGCAAACAGGAGCTGTTACTCACGGTGGTGGGCGGGGTCTTTGTGATCGAGGCGGTTTCGGTAATTCTGCAGGTTCTGAGCTTTCAGCTGACCGGGCGTCGCATTTTCGCCATGTCGCCCATTCATCATCATTTCGAGCTGATCGGCTGGAAGGAAAACACCGTCATCGTCCGCTTTTGGATTGTTTCCGCCATTTTCGCACTGCTCGGACTGGCCACGCTGAAGTTGAGGTAGATATTTTGCAGTACAAAGATCAAAACGTAGCGGTTTTGGGAGCCGGCCTCAGCGGCGCCGCTGCCGCGCTTTTGCTGCGGGCGGAGGGGGCGAACGTAACCGTGCTCGATAGCGCGGAGGAACAAAAGCTTCTCAAATCAACCCTCGAAAATCTGCGCGAGCAAGGGGTGCGCGTCGTCTGCGGTCCGAACGCCGACCAGGATGCTGCCGACTACAAATTCGCCGTCTTGAGCCCGGGTATTGATCCGGCCTCTGCTCTGGCGCGCAATTTTTCTTCTCGCAACATTGAAATGATCGGCGAGTTGGAGCTCGGTTGGCGCTCATGTCAGCCGCCGGTTATTGCAGTTACTGGCACGAACGGCAAAACCACCACTACCGAACTGTTGGCCCAGATGCTCAACGCTTGCGGCCAGCGCACGATCGCATGTGGGAACATCGGGAAGCCGCTTTCGGACGTAGCACGACGAAAGAAGGATTTTGACGTTCTCACAGTCGAGGTCAGTTCATTTCAACTCGAGACCATTCAAACATTCCATCCCGCCATCGCGGTTTGGCTGAATTTCGCTCCCGATCATCTCGATCGTTACCACTCAGTCGCCGAGTATCGAGCGGCCAAGCTCCGCATTTTCGAAAACCAAGGGGAAAAAGATGTGGCCGTGATCAATGCCGCCGAAGCTTTGCCCCCGCTTTCGGCGCGCGCAGTGACGTTCAGTGCTTACGACGATAGAGCCGATTTTCGCCTGAGTGAGGGGGCCATCGTCTACCGCAATGAACCGGTCCTTCGGCTGGCCGACACAAAATTAAAAGGTTCGCACAATATTGAGAACCTGATGGCCACGTTGGCCGTGGGCATGGCGCGCGGGTTGTCGTTTTCGGAAATGGTACGGCCGCTCTCCACTTATGAGCCGCAGCCGCACCGTTGTGAATTTGTCCGGCAGGTAAACGGTGTTGACTACATCAATGATTCGAAGGCGACGAATCTGGATGCGGTCGAAAAAGCGTTGCTCGCGCAAACCCAGCCAGTCGTGCTCGTCGCTGGAGGCAAAGACAAAGGGTTCACCTACGAATCTCTGCGTCCGCTGATCAAAGAGAGGGTAAAATCGGCCATTCTTCTTGGCGAAATGGCGGAGCGAATCGCGCGGGATTGGGACGGTGCGGTCCAGTGCGAGATCGCAAGCTCGCTCGCCGCTGCCGTTGACCGCGCGCATTCCCGCGCCCGTGCAGGCGACGTGGTTCTTTTTTCTCCGGGAACATCGTCTTTCGACATGTTCAAGAGTTACGCCGATCGCGGCGACCAATTTCGTGCCCTCGTGCACGCTCTCCCCAAATTAAAATGAAACTCATGCTCAAGTTCCCAGCGCTTCCTCGATTGAAAATGCGCAAACGTAAAAAACTGCGCGCAACCGCAACGCGCCGACCTCTTCGAATCGCCGCAACCGCGGACTACGACGAAATGGCCGAGCCCAACATGAAGTTATCGCGCGCCCTCCTCATCGTCTTACTTCTCCATGTCGTCGCCGTTTCTGGAATTATTGCATTCAACGCGATCAAGACGCGTCAGGTTCCAACTCTCGCGCGACCGAAGACGGTCTCCGCCAGCTCCAATTCGGCGCTGGCATCGACAATGACGTCGAACACTTCCGGTGCGCAGCCGGTCACCGGCCAAAAAGACAACGGGCGGTCAGCTTCGAAACCAGCCGGCAAAGAAGAGCATAAGACCGAGCACGGCAAGGCGACCATCGCCTCCCGGAAAGATGACCCAGGGAAAGTTTACATCGTGGCGAAGGGCGACAATCCGGCGACGATTGCCAAGAAATTTAAGGTCTCCTACGACGAGCTGCTGGCTCTGAACCATGTCGACGATCCGAAAAAGTTGAAAATCGGTCAGAAGCTGTTGATTCCGCCGAAAACGACCAAGACGAAGAAAGCCGAATGAAAATTGCGGCGGGTGATTCCCAATCCAACAACTGATGCATCGCAAGAGCGCATATCTGGTTTTCGTTGCCGTGCTCGGCCTGCTCGTCATTGGGATTATCATGCTTTTCAGCACGAGCGCGTTCGCGCGTGAAAGCCATGGAGATGTTTATGCCTTCGTGAAACGCCAATCCGTTTGGCTCGTCGTTGGACTCATGGTGTGCGCGATCGGCGCGGTGATGGATTACCATTTTTGGCAGCGCAGCTGGTGGCTCTGGGTTGGGCTCGCTGTTCTCGCGTTGACTCTTTGTTTCGTGCCGCACATTGGCCTCCGGCTTAATGGATCGCGACGCTGGGTCGGACTGGGCCCGTTTAGTTTTCAGCCGTCGGAAATTGCCAAGATCGCGATCGTTTTCTTTTTGGCCTACTGGTTTTCACGATACGAAAAGGCGAGCAATCATCTGCTTCAGGGTTTCGTTTTTCCATTGCTCATCATGGCGCCCTTGCTCGGCTTAATCCTGGGCGAAGTAGATCTCGGGACAACCGCTCTGATTAGCGCGACTGCTTTCGTCATCATGTTTGTCGCAGGGACAAATCCGATTCTCCTCGGATTGATTTCGGTGATGGGTTTCGGAGGAATTCTTTTTCTAGCAACGCAAATGTCAGAGCGAATGGGTCGCCTTGCCGCGTTCGTCGATCCACAAAAGTTTAAGGAGGATGCCGGGCTGCAACAAATGCAGGCGTTGATTGCCTGGGGGAGTGGAGGGATGGAAGGCCTCGGCCTGGGTAATGGACGGCAGAAGATGTTGTATCTGCCCTATGCGCATACCGATTTCATTTTTCCAATGATTGGGGAAGAGCTCGGTTTGCGGATTAGCCTGCTCGTGGTCTTTCTTTTCGTGATCATCGTTGTTTGCGGCATGATGATCGCGCTGCACGCAAAAGATCGATTTGGACTTCTGCTCGGTTGCGGAATTGTGTCGCTGCTTGGTTTGCAGGCCGCCGTCAACATCGGTGTGACGACATCCCTTTTGCCGAACAAGGGACTTTCGTTGCCATTCATCAGTTACGGCGGTTCGAACCTGGTCGAATGCCTGTTTGGAGTGGGGTTGCTCTTGAATATTTATCGGCAGGGTGTTTTGGAACCGGCGAACACAAAGCACACGACCATGCAGGTGCGGA
>JBEEGU010000308.1:0-7094 GCA_041167025.1 Verrucomicrobiota bacterium | reverse complement strand
TGGCTCTAGCCCGACAGCTAACCTCGTAAGCGAAACACTGAGAGCAAGGAGCGATTCCCCAGTCTCATAGAAGTCCTGCCTTCCCGCAGAAGCGAGGACATAAGCCGTAAGGCTTAGAAGGAGAAGTCATGAGCACTATCAAAAAATGGGTAGTGTTTGTGGTTGTGGTCTCGGTCGCCCTGGCGATCGAAAGGGTTTGGTTAAACGCGGTGCAGCCGCAGATCGCTACAAGTGTCGCGATCGAGCAGTTGAACGGTAATAACAATGCGTTTCGACAACTGCGTTTGTTCGAAGCCTACAAAGGCGTTGCCGACATGTTGGTGGCGATCGTTGTCGTCGCACTCGCTTGGTGGTTGGCAACGCGACCCCGCATTACTCCGCGTCGTGATTGGCCGCAGTTGTTGGCCATTACTGCAACGGTAACGTTCACGGTCAGCGGCTGTGTGCGGCCGTTTGACCGGCCCGAGTACGCCGAGATCGATACGTCTGAAACCGGTTTCCTCATTCCATTGGAAGGCGACACCCGGGTGCAGGCGAAGTTTCAATCGGAGGAATATTTGCGGCAGTTAAAAGTTGCGGCTAAGCGCGTGCAAATCACGCATCGTTGGTCGCAGGAAGGCCGGTTGCCGAACAGCGGACGCTGGATCCCCACGGTTCGCCTGATCAAAGTCAATCGTTCACCAGTTACCCGTGAGTGGACGGCGGAAGCGGCCACTGGCACGGCCGCCCGCAATCAGGCGGTCTGGGTAGAAAGTTCCGACAGTGTCGGATTCAGCATGGGATTTACCTGCACAACTTTCATCCCGGAAGAGCAAGCAGCGAAATTCCTTTATTGGTATCCGAGCGGGTCGCTCGCCGACGTCATGGACGCCGAAGTACGCGGACGAATTCAACAAATGGCGGCGGAGATCGCCGCGAAATATCGGCTGGATGCGCTGCGTGCGCGGAAGCAGGAAATTTCAGACGCGGTGAAACGGGATATCACAGAGTTTTTCGTTCAGCGCGGCGTGGCGATTACGACGATTGGAATGTTCGGCGGGATGACCTACGAGAACCGAGAAATCCAGAAAGCAATCGACAACACAGTGATTGCTCAGCAGCTCAAAGTCGTGAACGAGGCCAAGTTCGAAGCGCAACAGCGAGACAATGATCGCGTGGAACTGGAAGCGAACGCGGTTGCGGAACGGGCGCGCCGAATCGCGTCGGGCGAAGCTGACGCGAAAAAGATTGGCGCTGCGGCCGAAGCGCAGGCGATCCGGGAAGTAAATAAAGCCCTGGCCGAAGCCGGTCAAAACCCGCTGTTCTATCAGCTCCGGTCCCTGGAGGTCGAACGTGCTCGAGTCGACCATTGGAACGGGCAATATCCCGGGTATTTGTTACAGATGGGAACCGCCTCGCCCAATCTAATGGTGCAATTACCTGCAGGGCCGCGTTAAGTTGAGCCGTGAACCTGATGACGCTGAGTGAAATTCGCCGGGCCGCGCAAAACGGCCCGGTCTCCGCGCGGGTGCATGTCCAGGTGGAAACGGCCGCTCCGAAAATGACTCGCGAACAGCAACCCTATTGCGGGTTGGTTCTGACCGACGCCTGCGATCGGATGACGCTGCGGGTTTGGAGTGATCATCCAGCTTACAAGGCGTGCAGCGCTCTCACCGCAGAGCAATTCATCGAACTGACCGGTGAATTTCACAGTCATCCGCAATACGGACTGGAGGCTCGTAAATGGACGGTTCGTCCACTCGTTCAACAGGAAAAAGAGGAACTCTTGCAGGGCCCAGCCGATTTGCGCACCAAACAAGGAGCGGACTTTGATTTCATCAATCGAAGCTGCTCGGGCCTGGTCGACCCAAGGCTCCGATTGCTTTGCGAAACATTCCTTAGTGAATGGGGAGAGCGCTTCCGGCGCACTGCTGCCGCGCGAAATTATCATCACGCCCGCCGAGGAGGCCTGGTCGAGCATACCGCGCAGATGATGCGCGTAGCGCGCGCAATCCTGCCGCTGTATCCCCAATTAAACGCCGATCTTGTGGTTGCGGGCATTCTTTTTCACGATTCGGGCAAGCTTTGGGAAAATCAGTTTTCGGAAAGCGGATTCGTTATGGCTTTCGACGAACGTGGAGAATTGATGGGACATATTTCCATCGGCCTCGAACTCGTCAATTCTCTCTGGCGCAAGATTTCCGCCGAGAATGCGGAGAAGTGGAAGGATCTGGTCCCGGCCTCCGAAGACGTGCGTTTGCATTTGCTTCACTTAGTCGGCGCGCATCATGGCGAGCCCGAATTCGGTTCGCCCGTAAGTCCGAAAACTCCGGAAGCAATGGCGCTTCATTACATCGATAATCTGGATGCGCGCCTGGAGATGTTTTTTGCCGGTTATGCCGTGGCCAAGCCGATTGCGCCGCGGATCTTCGACCGGGTTCGTCCCTTGCCAGGAAATCTGGTGAAATCGCTCGAGAAATTTCAGCAGTCGGGGAGCGAGGCTAACGAAAACGGGCAGTTGCTGTAAACGCAATCGGGCGATTACTAAACTGTCATCCCGAGCGGATCGAGGGACCCCTCATGGGGTAAATCAATTCACTCGTTGGAATTTGCGTGGTCAAAGCTCCGACTGTGGGGTTTCTCGCTTTGCTCGGAATGACAAAGTTCGTCGCTCGAATTCCATAGCCAGGCGGCGCTTTGCCTCGGCGAGATACGATTCGTCGATCTCGAATCCGATAAATTGCTTTACGCCGCACCGTTGCGCGGCGATGGCTGAATTTCCGATACCCAGGAATGGATCAACCATCCTCTTCACGCGCTTGTTCCCGTGCAATTTGATACACCACTCTGCCAGTTGTTCCGGAAACGTAGCTGGATGCGGACGTTCTTTCGCGCGGCTTTGAATCGTCTGATAAGGAACGAACCAGGTATTGCCCCGGCACCGTCGATCGCGTCCGGCAGTATGCGACCAGCGCGCGATATTGGTTTTGTCCTGGTAGGGCACCCCCAGCGCCATCCGGTCGATCTCCACTTTGCCCGACACCGTGAAATGGAACACGTACTCATGGCAGTCGTTTATGAATCGCTTCGAACTGATCGGCTTGAAGTGGCCGAAAGAATCGGTTTTGCCATCCCGCCCAGTGACGGAGATCGATTTGATCCAGTGGATCGTGTTTTGCAACACGAATGAGTCGCGCACTCGCGTCACGATCTCATGCGGCAACATCGGGTTTGAAGGCGCAGCGCCAATATTGAGGAAGAATGAGCCGTCTGGTTGCAAAATTCGGCGCACCTGGCTAGCCCATTCTCCACACCAGACCAAATACGATTCCCGATTTTGTTTGTCGGAATACCGCCCATACCTAATACCCAGATTGTAGGGCGGCGAAGTGACCACGAGATCGACAGATCCTTTGCGCAAGCCCGTCATGCCCTCGACACAATCTTGTAGGCGAAGATCGAATACTGTCACTCATCCACTGTGATGCACGCTATCTCGTCGTACAAATAGAAAACCACCGCGATGCTGTGGCGGTGATGTGTCAACCACCGAACTACAGTCAGGTGCTTGGCACAAGCACCTCTACAACAAAATTCAGGCGCTGGCAGCATGCCCTGCATTCAGTATATTTTGGTCGATGTCGGACAAGCCTTCGAAACTGAAGATCGCTGATCGCGAATTCGCCTCCCGGTTGCTCGTGGGTACCGGGAAATTTTCGTCGAATGAGCTGATGCGTGACGCCTTGATCGCGAGCGGAACCGAAATTGTCACGGTTGCGTTGCGACGCGCGGACTTGTCCGGGAAGGGCGATCCGTTCGCGAATATTTTGGACTTTATCGATCCGAAACGGTTTCTGGTTTTGCCAAATACGAGCGGGGCACGGAACGCAGCTGAAGCGGTCCGCCTAGCACGACTTGCCGCAACCGCGGGGTTGCCAATGTGGTTAAAACTGGAGATTCATCCCGACCCTCGTTACCTACTTCCGGATCCGGTGGAAACTCTGGCCGCGGCGGAAATCCTGGTGAAAGAAGGATTCACCGTTCTGCCTTACATCAACGCCGATCCGGTCTTGGCTAAGCGCTTGCAAGATGTTGGCACCGCGACCGTCATGCCTCTTGGCTCGCCGATCGGGAGCAATCGCGGAATCGAAACGCGTCCGCAAATCGAAATCATTATCGAACAGGCCACCGTCCCCGTTATCGTTGATGCCGGATTGGGCGCGCCCAGTGAGGCGGCGGAAGCGCTGGAAATGGGCGCCGATGGAGTGCTCGTCAATACCGCGATCGCCATTGCTTCAGATCCGGCGCGGATGGCCCGGGCATTTGCGAAAGCGATCGAAGCCGGTCGTGACGCGTACGAAATTGGTCTGGCCCAAAAACTGGAAACAGCGCAGGCGACAAGCCCTATGACCGGGCTTTTCGCCCGCAATTAGGCCTTAACTTTGCCGCTCCGCTGGCCGCGCGCTTGCGTCGTTATAGAATTCTATCTGTCGTCCACCGATGCGGCGCACAACTCGCCACCCGTGTTCAAGCGCGAAGTCGCCCACTTCCTCGTCGGTCATCACCTTTAGGATCCTGAGTTCGGCCGGGTGTGTAACAAACATTTCAGGCTTCATCGCCAACGTGGCCGAAATCTTCGCGGTCAAAGCCGGTAGATCGTCACTCCTGGCCATCTCAAGCTCTGCGCGGACGGCGCACTGGTTCCGGCACTGCTCCCGGCTTTGAGGGCGGTCGCGGTGGCGGTTTGGATTTTCGGTTCAACTTGTCACGCAGGACCAAATGGGCCTTACGACTGGGAGAAGGGCCGCGCACATCTGGTTTTTCCATAAGGTGATCGACGAAAGTAACGCTGTTTACTCGGATCAGCATGAAAACATTTCGGCCAGGTAGGGACGTTTGACTCGTTCCCGCTCTCTCGCCCTTTCGGGCTGCCGTCTATGTCGCTCGGCTCCCGCCGGCTCCATTCTCCGAAACGTCCTGGACGGCTCGGAGAGCCGTCCTTACCTGAGCCGCCGCCGCCACTGGCGCCACCGCTTTGATAGGCTAAATTTCGCCGATGTCTTCCGAAACGATCGAATTACGCGGTCATATTATCGACTCCTTGATCCTGCCCAAGGTGTTGGACCAAATCCTGACGCGCGGCGCGACTTTCAAGATCAGCGAGATCAAGATCGGGCAGAATCGCGTCGATCAGAGCTTTGCCCGTATCGAAGTCTCCGCCGACACCGTCGAGGCGCTCGATGAATTGATACTGCGGCTGCGGCAACACGGCGCGGAGGTTCTAGAACGTGCTGAGGCGCGGCTGGCAAAAGCACCGGACGATGGCGTTTTCCCCCGCGACTTCTACGTCACGACAAATCAACAAACTTTTGTCAGGATTAATGGCCAGGAGATCGAGGTCCGGCCCGCCATGTTGGACAGCGCCATTGCGGTGAATCCAAAACGATCAGCCGCTCGTGCGGTGAAGTTCTTCGACGTAAAGAAAGCGGATGAAATCGTCGTCGGCCACCAGGGAATCCGCGTTGTTCCGGTCCAGCGGTCCACGTCGCACACGGATGTATTTCAACTCTTCAACGCCACTGTGGGTGCCGACGAACCGAAGTCCGGAGTGATTCGCGAAGTGGGCGAAGCGTTGCGCCGCGCGCGCGAAACAAAGGGGAAAATTGCGGTCGTCGCCGGCAAGGCGGTGGTCCTGACGGGCGCGGGCGAGTATTTACAGCGCCTGATCCAGCTTGGTTACATCAATCGGCTTTTCGCCGGAAATGCTTTCGCCATGCACGATGTCGAGCGCGCTTTCTTCGGCACGTCCCTCGGTATTCACCCCGAAAGCCCTCTTCCCGGTGGCGGACACGAGAATCATTTGCGCGCGATCAATATTCTTCGCGAGCAGGGGGGAGTACGCGCCGCGGTCGAGAGTAAAACCCTCAACAGTGGAATTCTGCACGCCTGCATCCAACATGACGTTGACATCGTGCTCGCTGGATCGATCCGCGATGATGGCCCGATCCCTGGGGTCACGACCGATGTCATTGAAGCGCAAAGAGTCATGCGCGAAAAACTGACCGATGTCACCCATGTTCTCCTGTTGGGGACGGTGCAACATTCGCTCGCCGTTGCCGGCATGCTCGCACCCACGGTGAAAACGATTTGCGTGGATATCGATCCTGCCGCCGTGCATCGGGTGGTCAACCAACAGCCGTTCCAATCCATCGGTCTCGTCACTGATGTCGAACCCTTCCTCCGGGAATTGTCCGAAGCCATTGCCAATCCAACTCGCGTCACTCCGGCCAAGTCGGACAAAAAGTAATTGTCATGCGCGAATTATTACTTTGTCCGCCGGATCACTACGGGATCGAGTACGAAATCAATCCCTGGATGAGCCGGGCGCGCGGCGCTGAAGCAGCGGTGGCCCAGCAACAATGGAAAGGTCTTCATGACACCCTGGCGAGATTGAATTGCAAAATTCATCTCGTCCCGCCTCAACCGCGGCTCCCTGACATGGTTTTCACAGCTAATGCGGGGTTGACCGTCGGCAAGAAATTCATACCGAGCAATTTTCGGCATAAGGAACGGGCGGGTGAGGCGCCGCTCTTTGTCGCGTGGATGGAGAAACACGGTTACGAAACCGCCTGGTTGCCGGACACCCTCTACTTCGAAGGCGAAGGCGATGCTCTTTTCGGCGGCGACGCGCTCTTCTGCGGCTCCAAATTCCGCTCCGACATCCAATCGCATCGCGCGGTCGCTGACCTGCTGGGCTGTCTCGTCATTTCAGTCGAACTCGTAGATCCGCGATTCTACCATCTCGACACCTGCTTCTGCCCGTTACCTGACGGAAGCGGGTTTTGGTTCCCGGCGGCTTTTGACGAATATGGACAGCGCGCGATTCGGGATCGTGTGCCTAATCTGATCGACGTGGAGCCGGATGAGGCCGCGCATTTTTCCTGCAATGCAGTCGTGCTTGGCCAGGAAATTGTCCTGCCGAACGGCGCCCCCAGCCTGGTTCGCACGCTGGAAGAGCGTGGCTACAAATGCCACCCGCTGCCCATGAGCGAATTTTTGAAAGCAGGCGGCGCGTGCAAATGCCTGACCATGTTTTTACCGCAACGGGAAAGCTG
>JBEEGU010000307.1:0-5429 GCA_041167025.1 Verrucomicrobiota bacterium | reverse complement strand
CGCCTCGCCCGAGGGAAGGATCGTTACCAGAGAGCGACTGAATGAATGCGTCGGTTCGACGTTCGACGCTCGCCGGCTTGCGGGACAGCCTCGGATGCTTTCGGCGGTTGGACGTTCGCTTCCGTCTTTCATCACCTCTCCAGTCTTGTAGTTCTGTTGTCATTCCGCTATCTGCTGATTTGTTTTATGAAACGGACAGTTAAGCATCTGATATGGTTTTGCTGTCTCGCGACCGCGCTTGTCGGTTGGTTGGAGATAACCGCCGCTGCCGAGCAGCCCCCTTCATCGATCACGATCATTAAGGCGGCACGACTCATCGACGGCCGCGGTGGTGATCCATTGACTCCCGCCATCGTTCGGGTTGAAGGCGAAAAAATCAGCCAGGTCGGACGCGATCTCGCTACTCCAGCCGGTGCGCACGTAATCGATTTGGGCGAAGCGACGTTGCTCCCGGGACTGATCGATCTGCATACCCATCTGACTAATCGAATGGGCGTGCACTGGGAAGATGGCTTAACCAAAACAACGCCCGGTCACGACGCGCTTTGGGGCGCGCGCAACGCTCGCGTCACGTTGTTAGCCGGCTTCACGACTTGTCGCGACATGGGGCCGACCTGGCCTTACGTGGACGTCGATTTGCGCAATGCAATTAATGACGGCGCTGTGCCCGGCCCGCGTCTTCTCGTCGCCGGCAATTATGTTTCCTCCACCGGTGGCGCCGGCGACGCGAAACAATTCTCAATCTACGTCGATGTTCCAGTGGTAAAAAATCTTGCCGATGGACCGGAGGAAATCATTAAAGCCGCTCGAACGAACTTCAAGAACGGAGCGGACTTCATCAAGATCATGGCAACCGGGGCCGTCCTTTCCAAGGGTATCAAACCGGGCCAGCAACAATATTCCGACGCGGAGATTCAAGCGGCCGTGACCGAGGCCAACCGCTGGGGGCGGCAGGTCGCCGCCCATGCTCATGGCGCATCCGGAATTAAAGCAGCTGTTCGCGCCGGAGTGCGCACCGTCGATCATGGTTCGGAGCTGGATGACGAAGCGATCGCGTTGCTCAAAGCATCAAATCGCAAAACGTTTTATGTTCCTACCCTTGCCGTCATGGATGCGGTCGGCCAGAATGGCGCGAAGAACAACATTCCGGAATCCGAGCAGGAACGGGGTCGCCAGATCAATTCTATGATGACGGCAGGTTTTAAGCGGGCCCTGGCCGCGAAAATTCCGATCGGTTTCGGGACGGATGCAGCAGTAGTCGAACATGGGGAGAATTGGCGGGAATTTGAAGTGCGCCACCGTCTCGGTGAAGCGACCGCGGCGACGATTGTTTCGGCGACGAGTATCAACGCCGAGATCATCGGGTGGAGCGACCGTGTCGGAAGCGTCGAGGCCGGTAAGTTGGCCGATATAATCGCCGTTCCGGGGGATCCGCTTCAGGATGTCACGTCGCTGGAACGAGTAAACTTTGTCATGAAGAATGGCGTCATTTACCGGAACGACCTGACGCGACACTAATAATACAATCGATGTCTGTCGCACGCTGCGTGGATGTTGGGCGTTCGCTTAAGCAGGGCGCTTCGGTTGTAGGGCGACCGCACGGGTTGCAGTTCCAAAGCTGGATCCACTGCCTTCTTTCCTCTTTCATCGACGTTGGATGCTCGCTCGCGTGCGTAACAGCCAGAATGGCTTCGGAGGTTCGATGTTGAACGTTGAGGGTTGACCGTTCAACGTTGGCTTCAGTAGTTAGCTTTGCCCTTTATGGCGCACGACGTTTTCATTTCGCACTCGTCTCAGGACAAACCGGTCGCTGACGCAGCTTGCGCGGCGCTTGAGGGCACTAACATCCGTTGCTGGATCGCTCCGCGCGATGTGCAGCCGGGCCGAACCTTTGCCGGAGAAATCAACCGCGCCATCCAACACAGCAAAGTCCTTGTCCTGATTTTCTCCGCCAATTCCAATAAATCCGAGCAAGTCCTGCGTGAAGTACAGCTGGCGTCCAATTCACACCTGCACATCGTTCAATTTCGCATCCAGGATGTCATTCCCAACGATGATTTGGAATACTACTTGAGCGCTCCGCATTGGCTCGACGCCCTGTTGCCGCCGCTGGAAAATCATCTCGAGCGATTAAAAGGTTCGGTCAAGGCGCTGCTGCAGCTCGACGCGCCGGCGGAACCGTTTCCCGGGGCGGATCCGACGGCAGAAAAAGGAGGGCCTTCTCCGGCCGCTTCGAAGGTGGAAGAACGTGTGCGGCCGCGACCTCCCCACGATGGCATTCCGCCAAAACGAACAAACGTTTGGATGCCTCTGCTTGTCGCAGCAGTTGTGCTGTGCGCGATCTTGCTTGGTCTCCTCTTTTTTCAACTGAGCAAGCGTCCGAAAGGCGAAGCCCAGTCGCAAATCACAGGCACTTCGCCACCGGCTGCAGCGAAATCGCCAGATCATCCCGCGGCCACTCCCGGCTATCTTCGTGAAGGCACTCCGGTTCGATCCGCCAAGGGACCGCGTCTTTTCATACACAATTTTGAAACAGCGTCGCCAATCATCCGGCCCTTGTTCGGTCCAAACATCATGAGCGTGCTAAACGCGAATGGCGAAGGACAAATCACAGGGAGAGCGCCGGGCGTTTTGCCGGCGATGTTTGATAGGTTTCTCCTGGACGATTTCATTGTCGGCTGTAGCATGCGCGCCGAAAATGTTCCGCCCGGAGCGCGTTACGGGTTTATTTTCCGCGCTGCCGATGTCAGGAACGGCGGCATCGCCAGGTACTACGCCCTCCTGCTCGATCCCAATCAGGGCGTCGTGGCAATGAATTGCTGGATGGATGACAAATGGACGATGAAGGCTGATCAACCGGTCCCGCCAGGTATGCTGCAAGTCGGCCGAACGAGCCGCATCAATGTCGAAGCTTTAGACAATCGATTCCGCGTCTTTATCGACGAGCACTTCGCCACTGAATTTCACGCCGATGGATTAAAAGACGGCAGAATCGGGCTTTGCCTCGCCGGTGTGGACAAGCAGGCTTGGACAGTGCATTTCGAGAATTTCCAAATCTTTCTCACGCCCGGAAAAGCACAGTCCAGCGCCGGTTCTGCGGCAACGTCATCTGTTTCCGGCAAAAGTAATAAAGCCTTTCAGCAGTCATGGGATTTTTCCGCCGGCATGCTGGCCGACATTCGGAGCGATCGGGTGGAACTGGTCGATGCCAAGACATGGAATTTACCTGGAGGAAAACATGCCCGCTTTGTCACTGGTGGGATGAGCTGGCTCGAAGCAACCTTTGACCTGCCAGATGACGCGGATCCGCCTACGCATATGACCGTCCGCCATCTATCGTCCGGTGCCGACGGCGGGAAGCCTGGTTTCTCCCCGGTTCAGATCACGCTCAACGGCACCGAGATCTTCCATGGCAGCCCAGCCGAGCAAGGTTGGATGGACCAGGAAATTGACCTCGGCCATACCGTGCGACCGGGGACGAACACATTGCGCTGGGAATTTCTTCATGGCGCTCAGACGCATTATTGGTTGAAGTCCTTCCGTGTCACCGGCCCAAAACGCTAGGGAAATAAGCCGACAATCCGCGTCCCCACTGACGGCATTTGAAGCCATGACGGGTTAAACCAATTATCTTTGACAACGCGCAGGGTGGCAAAGCAGTCCGTACTTCCAAACTTACCAGGCCGTAAGTTTGAGCTGCGGTGCCACTTTACATTTGAAAGGCCCGGGCAACTCTAGTTCATGTGTCCCGAAGCCGACCTGCTCAAAGAAGTTCCTCTGTTCCAGTTGCTCGACGACCACGAGCGCTCGGAACTTGCCGGCCAACTCGATGTTGTCGCATTCGGTGCCGGCGAGACCGTTTTCAATTACGGAGAGCCGGGCGATGCCATCTATGTCATCAGCTCGGGTGAAGTGGAGGTGTTTTTTAAAAACGACACCGGTGAGCGCATCGTGCTCGAAGTCGCAACCCGGGGCGATTTTTTTGGTGAGCTCTCGATGCTCGATCAAGGGACCCGCAGTGCCTCCGTCGTCGCCACGCAGGAAACTCAGGCGTTGCGGCTCGATCGCAATGACCTGGAGAAATTCCTCAGCCTCCGTCCAGGCGCTGCGATGGACATCCTAACGGCAATGGGAAAACGGCATCGCGAAACCGTCGAACGACTCCGGCATACCGCGACGCGCAACGTCAATGAAGAGCACGAGGACCATCGCACTCTCGTGCAAAAATCTGCCGACTGGATCGCCGGCTTTGCCGGGAGCATTCCGTTCCTTCTCATCCACGTCGGAATCTTCGCGTTCTGGCTCATCGTCAATTGGCTGCATATTCCCGGCGTTCCGCAGTTCGATCCGTATCCATTCGGCTTCCTAACGCTCGCGGTTTCACTCGAAGCCATCTTTCTTTCCGTGTTCGTCCTCCTCAGCCAAAACCGGCAAGCCGCCAAAGATCGCGTGCACGCCGACATCGAGTATGACGTGAACCTGAAAGCCGAACTAGAGATTGCGCACCTGCACGAGAAAATCGACCGGCTCACCGGCGACGTGCTCGTCCGGCTCGATCGAGTCCATCGCCTTTTGCCGAAAAACTCGGATCTCGAAATTGCCGCCGCCGAAGTCGAGAGTTTGCATTCGCCGCGAGAGTCGAGTCGCAGTGATTAATCGAGGGTGATCGTGGTCCAACGCGATCACATTTCAGGAGGCAAACTTCCGGCGCCGTGTATCACTGCCGCTGATAAGAGGCGTCGTTAGTTAGCTCGGTCCATGCCCGCGTTTTTTTCGCGATACCTTCCGAATCTGCGGATCGCGTGATTGGTTTCTGGACGCCTGCTCTAATTCCGGCGAGGCTCGATCGCAATCGGAACCATGTTAGGAAAAACCGAATTAATCCTGATTTGTCTCGTTGCCGTCGCGCTGCTCGCGATCGTCGCCCGGAAAATTCGGGTCCCCTATCCTATCCTGCTCACTCTTGGCGGTGGAATCCTCGCGTTCGTCCCTGGCCTTCCCGCGATTCACCTCGATCCCGAACTGGTCTTTAGCTTGTTTCTTCCGCCGTTGATTTACCCCGCGGCCGTCTACACATCGTGGAGAGATTTCCGAGCGAACCTTCCCTCAATTCTCCCTCTGGCAATCGTGCTGGTTCTGCTGACGATGACGGCGACCGCCGTTCTATTCCATTACCTGGTCGGATTACCTTTGGCAGTTGGTTTTGTCTTTGGCGCAATCATCTCACCGCCGGACGCTGTAGCCGCCCTGGCGGTGACTCGAAATTTGCGGGTGCCGCGCAAGATTATTGTCATCCTCGAAGGAGAAAGCCTGGTCAACGACGCCACTTCCTTCATCTCTTTCCGTTTCGCTGTGGCCGCGGTCATAACCGGAACTTTTTCGCTCGGGCAAGCGAGCGCACAGTTTCTTTTTGTCGCCGCGGGCGGCAT
>JBEEGU010000306.1:0-7087 GCA_041167025.1 Verrucomicrobiota bacterium | reverse complement strand
TTTCTGCCGATGCCGACAGCAAGAAGCTTTTTTTGCCGCCGCAAATTGATTTCGGCGGCTTCGACTTCTGCCCGCTCACGCTTGGCGGCGGCGTCATGCGCGGTTTTGATGGCGTGCGCAAGCCGGAGTTCCGTCTCGCCCAAATCCGCTCTGGAGATTTCGCCGGCGACGACCTGGGCTTCCTGTTGCGCTATTTCTTGTTTGGTCCGCTCGAGACGCGCCTTCTCCAGATCGGATTCCAATTGCACCACGCGCAAGGCGCGTTGTTCCACTTCTGCCTTAGCGAAAGCGCCCATCTTGAATAGCCGCTCGGCAGCTTGGGCCCTTTTTATGGCCCGCTCTACTTCCTTCTCCAGACGTTCCGGGTCGGCCATCGGAGCCGGAGTGATTGCTGCTGTGACCGAATCGCCGTCACTATCTCGATTCGGGATGAGAATCGGCGGTTCAACTTCAAACGATTCGTCCCCGTCGTTCGTCGGCAGTTCAGACCCTGCGAGAAGCGTGATCGCCGCCGTGACAACAGCAAGAAAAAACGCGATCCGCCGCGCCATGAGGCAACCGTATCACGAAAAATGAAATGGTGGCGAGTTTAACGTCCACCGTGCGGCCCCAGCAGTGTCGGCGGTGAAGCGGATCCATTCATCCGATGGAGAGAGCCCAGCTGCTGACCTGCTGTCGCGCTCGGATTGGGCCCGGGAGCGGCTTGGTTGCCGGATTTGCCCGATGAGACTTTTTGCAGCGAAGTGGCACCGGCTGATGCGCGCGGCAAAGGCTTCGGAACAGGCGAAGCGTTCGTTTTGACTTTGTTTGACGTTTGTCGCAGGACCGGCGTCTTCGCGACCGCGTTGGCGCCGCGCTGTGTCGCATTCTTGAGAGAATGCTGGTTGGTGAACTTCGCTGCACGGAGTGCTGACTGTTGCCTGGCATTGCGCACTGTCGAGCGGCTCGCGGAGGAAGAAGCGCTCTTTGCGCGACTCGTTACATTTTTCATCCCGGCAATGCCTGACTGCGAAGTTGACCGAACAGTCTGCGCGGGAGCGACTGCTCCACGCGCGTCCGTTGCGCTTCGGCTCAAATCGGCCGCGCTGTTGTTAAGAGCCCTCGATAGTTCGTCGCCTCCACGAGGCGGAAGATCTAATTGCCGGAGCAACGAAGTAGGATTGGGGCCCGGCGTAATTGACGATGCCGAATTGAGACGAAACGGCGTCGTCGCGCGCGAAAATGGATCTCCCGAGCGAATGAAGGCATCGCTCCTGGTGGCATTGTCAGCGTTAAAGTTTTTATTCTTTGCTTGTGCTTCAAATGCGGCAAGCGCGGAGCTCCGGGGATAAAGAAACTCTCGCGGCCAGGTTGCGCTCGTGCGCAGAAGTTCGGCGCCATTGAAGAAGTAGGCGGCGGAAAACAACGCGCCGAGACACGCGCATAGCACGAAAGCAATGTTGGTCCATTGCGAACGACTCATACGCAGATTCTCCAGAATGCCGGTAGCTGGCTGTCCTCCGTCGCAGTTTCCGCTATCTGATTGCTCTTTTTTCCGATTCCGCGCTGCGCCGTTTTTATTCTTAACGGGCGGCGCGAAGACCGATCGAAAATCGAAATAGGACATGAGAAAGGGGTGGATTATCGCGAATTTCTTTTTTTATGGGGAGCATAAAATGTTCCGCCTCAAGAGGTCGATTCTCCGGCAAAATGGATCGGATCCCGGATTTTTTGCTTTGCAACGGTCGTTCTATGGCATACCACACGCTCCCAGGCCCTTCTGTGAATCTCCGCCCGCTTCAAAGTTCCTATGTTACGGCAATGCTCGCCGCACTGATCAGCACCGCCGGGGCGGGTTCGTTCCCTTCATTTGGGCCCACGGTCGCGGGCAACACCGCGCGTTTACGTTTTGGGCAAGCCGCAGCGCCGGCTAACGCACCGCTCACGGTTAAGCGCGCGATTTGGGCGGCCAATCAGCTCCATTCAAAACCTTATCGGTACGGGGGCGGCCATCGTTCTTTCGTCGATAAGGCCTACGACTGTTCGGGCACCGTCTCCTACGCGCTCGGTGCTGCAGGCGTGATCAAGTCTCCAATGAGTTCGTCGGATCTTCGCCGCTTCGGCCAGAGCGGCCGGGGCAAGTGGATCACGGTATACGCGCGCAACGGCCACACATTTGCCATCATTGCTGGCCTGCGACTCGATACAACTCCCTACATTACTGGACGCGAGCGTTGGGCGCCGGGCTGGCAAACGTCTCCCCGAACACCGTTGGGTTTCGAAGCCCGCCATCCTATCGGCCTGTAGCCGACTCCACACCCGAGCCAAAAGCCGTCGTGCGCTGGTCAGATTAGGATTCGGATGTTGGCTGTCGCTTCTCCCCTGATACATGGAGAAATTCTCGAATTTTAGCTCGAGTGAGCTGCGCAAGTTACGCGCGCTCAAGACGCCGGCTGGGATTCAGCGCTTCCTCGACACCCTGCCCTACAATCTCCGTTATGATGCGCGGTCCCCTAAAATGGTCCTGCGGGACGGAACAGCCTCTTGTCTTGATGGCGGCATTTTTGCCGCGGCCGCCCTGCGTGCGATTGGATTTCCGCCCCTGATTTTTGATTTGGAAGCGGATCGCGACACCGACCACGTCGTCGCCATTTTTAAGGTGCGAGGCCTCTGGGGCGCAGTCGCAAAATCAAATTTCACTGGATGCAGATATCGCGAGCCGGTTTATCGCACTCTGCGCGAACTGGCGCTGAGCTATTTCAATATTTACTTCAATCTTCGGTTCGAACGCACGTTACGCCGCTACTCGCGGCCGGTGAACCTCGCCCGCTTCGATCACCTGGACTGGATGACGACGACAAAACCAATCTGGTTCATCGCCGAATATCTTTGTCAGATTCCGCACATTTCATTGCTGCCGCGCGGAGCGGAAAAGCGGCTGACCCGCGTTGATCCGCGTACGGTGAAGGGCGAGATGATCGGCTACCGAAAAAAGCGCGGTTGAATTAAGTGCGTCGCTCAGCGGTGGTTGGATCAATCACCATTTTCACTTCCGAGATTCGATCTGCAGGGAAACCGCCTTGCTTCGCATGTTCCTGGATCATTTGCTCATCGGGAGAGAGGTAAACGCAATAGATCTTGTCGTCGGTTACGTAACTTTGCACCCATTGAACCTGTGCCCCGAGGCGGCTAAGAACGTCACAAGATTTCTGCGAAATTTCCTGCAACTCTTTCGGTGAAAACTTTCCTGCGTTCGGGATTTCGCGTTCAATAATATATCTGGGCATAACGAATTGGTTTTGTTCTTGTGGTTAGCTTTTCGGAGCGCAGGAAGGAGTCGATCGCCGAAGGGAGTAATTAATTGGGTGCTAGAAGCGAAGCGCCTTTCGCGCTTTGGTCGGTGATCAAGGATGTGCCGAGCAAAAGAATATTATAAATCATAAAAAGTACCGCCAGGCTGGCATGATAGCGCGGTCGGCGGACAAATGCCGCAATCAACAGAAGCACAAACCAACCCCGCCACCAGCCGGGTGACGCCCAGTCCAAGGACAATCGAAGTAAGGACAACCAGATAACTGAACGGATCCATAATCAGCCCTTGCTCATGCCTGGTCGTCCAATATCAGGAAAATGGGAATTTTTGATCGATCGCGGTTTTGTCCGGAAGGATGCCGATTTCCCCGGCAACTTCAGGCACATAGGCAAAAAGATAGCGACGCCGCGGTGATTGCCAGCCAGTGGCTTCGGCCACGATTTTTTTCGCCGCCTTCTCTACGTAATCAAAAAAATCAGAGCCGGCTTTGACCGACCAGTTGGAGTATTTCCCGATCTGCATTAGCGCCGCGCGCAAATCTCCTTCGCCCCAGGGCGTCCCGGTGCGCTTCTTGAACGCAATGTAGCGTGCCTTCGCGTTGAAAAATCCGACCGTGATTTCGAAGCCTTGTCCCATGTCGCCAGTTAGAAACCCGAAGGCTTCTTCTCCCTGGCCGACCATGCCGAGAAGATTGGGCGACATCGTCGCCTTCTTTCCGAAATGCGTTTCGACATCTTTTTTTGTTTCGAGCAGAAGGTTCATCGTCCTGGTCCGCGAAGTTCTACTGCATCGTGAACTGGATGTCGACGTTCACCACAGGCGGATGTGTTTCCGCCGGAACTCAAGGTCGCGCCAAAATCCGAGCCGCTACCGCTCCAGCTTCCAGTTCCATCGGTGCGTTGGCGTACCCGATCGTCAGGCATTCGCCAATATATTGGCGCAAAAAAGGGAGAATACCTCCGCTCCGTTCGTATTGTACGGTATGAGCAAGTTCGTGAGCGACGAGCGGACGGCTGCGCCAGCAATCCCACCGGACGAAAATACCATATCGCAAGGTCAGGCCCCGCGTTTCCGGGCCGAGAAAGCGGATCGCGGTGACCGCGCCTCGTAATTGCGGATGGAGTGGAGCGGGAATCTGTTCCACTCGCAAAAGCCGGACGCGATCCGGCGCTTCGACTCCAATAGCTCTGGCATCGGCCAATTCCTCTACGGAAAGTGGCACGCCCTCGCGCAAAGCGCGCTCCTCTTCCGCCGCGGCCCATTCCTCCGCCAGCGGCAGCAGGTTATCGAGCTGAGTGAGAAGCGATTCGCGATCCATGACTTCTGTTTTTGAGCAATGTTTGCGCCGCGAAACCAGCCGGAAAAGCTTTCCCGATCTATTGCACCATGCCGAACCGTTTATTCTGGGCCGTCATTTTTAAGAAATAGCGAAGACGTTGCCCGAAGATTTCAGGACGATGGCGCGCCGCATCAATCCATCCTATGCGGATGCGTTGATAGGACTTGGAAAAAGAATTGAAGTTTTTCCAGGCGGCCGGGTCCTCCTTCAGGGCCGCGATGATATCCGGAGCGGGGATAAATCTGGTGCCAAGTTGCACGCGAATCTTCACCAGGCCGAACGGAGTCATCTTTTGCGCCGCAATCAGACGGCGAGCCCTCTCCTTGTTGGTTTCGGATAGAAAACTCTTCGGCCGTCGCGGTGAGAAACGTTGCGCGGTCCGATCCGCATCCAGCCGTTTGAGTGTGCTATCGATCCACCCGTAGCAAAGCGCTTCTTCGACTGCGTCATTGTAAGGAATCCGCCGCTGGCCGCTGTGCTTCTTGTAATAGATCAGCCAAATTTCGTTTTCCGTCGCATGATTCTTCTTCAGCCAGGCACGCCAGGCTCTGCGATCCGTGACATACAATGTTTTTCCCAGCTGCATTTGTTTCAATTACGGCAAACGCTCGCAATCCAGTCGCCCCGGCGATGTGGTCAACATCCGCATCGGGAGCCGAATAAACCAACATTTCCCATCGTCCAAGCTTTTGGAAGGACAATTAGGGAAATGAAACATACCATCTCAGTTATTGTTGCAGTGCTGCTCGTCATGAGCG
Source organism: Verrucomicrobiota bacterium (assembly GCA_041167025.1). Lineage (GTDB taxonomy): Bacteria > Verrucomicrobiota > Verrucomicrobiia > Chthoniobacterales > UBA10450 > DATFCK01. The sequence continues at coordinate 1,698 of JBEEGU010000306.1, read as the reverse complement.
GCTTCGTCTCAACGGCAAACGCCGTTTCCGTCTCGGTCGCAATTGGTGACAGACCTTATTACGCTCACGGCCCGTACTATTATGTCGGGCCCGTTCGCTACGTCTGGATCCCGGGCCGTCACGCCTGGCGTCACCATCATCGAGTCTGGGTCCACGGCTTTTACGCGCGCCGTTAACCATCAGTTACTAATCGCGATCGGAGTGGCGCCCGGGCCTCGGCTCGTGCGCCACTCCATCTCGGTCTGATGGGGCCGGAGTTATTCCTCTTCGCGCCAAGCCTCCACACAAAGCTCTTTAATGACGAACTGTGTGCTGTCGGTTCTCGAAAAAAAGATTGAGGCCAAAGGGCCTCAACATTGAACCACCGAAATATCCGATACAACCGCGGGGGTAATCGCAGGAATGATCTTTGGAATCATTTCCGTAGCCATGATGATTCCGATGTCATTTCCCGACAAACGCGCCGCTTTAATGGCAGCGTTTTTCAACCGATTTAGCATCGGCCTTGTGATTGGCTGTATCAACATCCCGGCTTGGCCCGGTTGGCTGATTGGACTGGTCTTCGCGCTCAGTTTGCCCGCCGCGCTGATTAACAAAGCTTATTTTCCGATCCTGGCGATTGGGAGTCTTGACGGTGTTGTCATCGGCGGCGTGATCCACGGCTGGCGTTGAAACCAGCGGGATTTTATCCGCCGAACACTTTCGTCACTTCGCCAAGCTTGCGCTGTAACTTGCCGGCGATCGTTTCCGCATCGCCATCGTCCTGCAACTTTCGATTTCGCGTGGTGCGTCCGGCTTTCGCTTTCACCCGGCCTGCAGTCTCCTTCACCCGACCTTTTACCCTGTTCTTAGTGCTCGATTTCATAAAATGAGATCGCATCGCGACCGAGCCAAGGTTGTGCGAATCAAATCCAGGTAGGGACGGCTCTCCGAGCCGTCCCACTCATTTCGTCTTCAGTGCGCGACCAAACGGTGCTTTATGAACTCCATGATCCAGTCATGATGAGGCCAATCGCCGATTGGCTGTACCAAGCCGGCGCGAATCGGATTTGCAGAATGTAATGCCTTATCATCAAAGCTTTCATTCCCCCTCGCAGGCCATTGATCGAAGAAATCGCGTTTTCGTGAGGACGAACGTCTTCAAAGATTTCCATCAATGTTAGGGACAGCTCGGAGAGCCGTCCCTGCCTGAGCACTTACGCGCGGCCCATGTAGGCGCCCGTGCGCGTGTCTATCTTTAGGATCTCGCCTTCTTTAATGAAGAGAGGGACGTTGATCGTCTTACCGGTTTCGAGTTTCGCCGGTTTGGTCACGTTGCTGGCAGTGTCACCACGCAACCCTTCCGCAGACTCTACCACCTTGAGATTGACCGAGGCTGGTAATTCGACCTCGACCGGCTTCCCTTCGGCATAAAGGACCTGGACCGAAAGGTTTTCGACAAGATAATCTTTGGCTTCACCGAGAAATTTTTCCTGGAACGTGATGGTGTCGTATGACACCGGGTCCATGAAATGGTAGCCGTTGTTGTCGTTGTAACTGAAATCGAGCTGTTTTCGCTCGATGTCGATTAGTTCCACCTTATCGGTCGAGCCAAAACGAACGTCAGCGCTTTTTCCGGTGTTGATGTAGCGAATGATCGCTTGAACGAAGGCTCGCAAGTTTCCGGGCGTGCGATGATGAACCTCGAGAACAATGGCG
>JBEEGU010000305.1:0-4118 GCA_041167025.1 Verrucomicrobiota bacterium | reverse complement strand
TAGCGCCCTTTTGTTTGCCTACGTGACAAAAGGACAACCAGTTCTTTTTCCACGATATGGTCTCATCTTTTTTGTTCTTGGTCTGCCGCTGTTCGCCTGGCTCCTCCAAGTCGTCATGAACCGGCTGAAACCGCGCCGGTTAGCAGAGCTCGTTGTCGTCGCAGCGATCGCCGTTCTTGTGTGGCAAGCCGAAGCGCAGGTGCCGACGATCTTCAAAGTTCTGGCTGACTTTCACGCGCACAAACATCTGATCGCCGACTTGCTCTCGCAGTTTCACGATGCCACGCCCGAGTCGCGTTGCTTTTCGGATGATGCGGCTATTCATATCATGTCCGGACAGCCGTCCGAACGTTTCCTCGGGTCAACGACCGTCCCGACGCGGGCCAGGCAAAGCCAGGCCGAGTTCGAATCGTATTTACGCGACGAACATGTAGCGTTCCTTGTTTTTGCCCGCACGGAGAATTCTCTTCCGGTGAAATTTTATCCGGAACTGGGCCGAAGCCCGAAGTCTGACACGGCAAAGTTCGAACTGATCAGTTCTGCCCATTCGCCGTTTGGACCGGACCTTTGGCTTTATCGCCTGCGTGACGCGCCGATTGCACGATGAAGAGTATCCTCACGAGTCAGCGAGAGCAGCCTGTGCCGCGGCCAAGCGCGCGATGGGAACGCGATAGGGGCTGCAGCTGACGTAATCCAGGCCCAGCCGATGACAGAATTTCACACTGCTCGGTTCGCCGCCATGTTCGCCGCAGATCCCGAGCTTGATTTTCGGTCGGGTTTTGCGACCAAGATCGCGCGTCATCTCCATGAGACGTCCGACGCCTTTTTGATCGATGGAAGCGAACGGATTCGTATCGACAATATCAAGCTCAGCGTAGGCAGGTAAGAAAGAGCCGGAATCGTCCCGGCTCATCCCCAGAGTTGTTTGGGTCAGATCGTTCGTTCCGAAACTAAAGAACTCCGCGTCACGTGCGATTTCGTCGGCAACGAGGCAAGCGCGCGGAATTTCGATCATGGTTCCGACCAGATACCGGACCTTTGTCTTGGTTTCCTTTGCCACCGCTTCGGCCACGCGATGGACAACGTCGATCTGCAGCCGCAATTCACGGGGAAATCCGACGAGCGGAATCATGATTTCCGGCTGCACCTTTATGCCTTTCTTCTGGACCTGAGCGGCCGCTTCGAAGATCGCACGCGCCTGCATTTCGGAGATTTCGGGATATACGATGCCCAACCGGCAACCACGATGTCCCAGCATTGGGTTGAACTCGTGAAGCTCCCCAACTCGCCGCGATATTTGTTCGACGGGTAAGCCCAATTTGTGTGCCAGCTCCAATTGCTGCGCGTGATCATGCGGCAAAAATTCGTGCAATGGGGGATCGAGAAAACGAATGGTCGCCGGAAGGCCGCGCAACGCCTGGAAAATTCCGACGAAATCCTGACGCTGATAAGGAAGCAACTTGGTTAACGCCTTCGCTCTCTCTTCCCGGGATGTGGCGAGAATCATCTCCCTCATCGCGTCGATGCGATTTCCCTCAAAAAACATGTGCTCCGTGCGACACAGCCCAATTCCTTCTGCGCCAAAAGCAATGGCATTTTTCACCTGGTCAGGGGTATCGGCATTCGTTCGCACGCCGAGAGTTCGAAATTCATCCACCCAGCGCATCAGCTTGTCGTATTCCCGGAACGTTTCGCTTTTCTTGGCGTCGAGAGAACGGTCCACCAGAACCTGTACGATCTCCGATGGAGCCGTCGTCACTTCGCCGGCAAACACTTCTCCGCTGGTTCCATCGATCGAAAGGTAGTCGCCCTGCTTCAGGGTTGTGCCGTTCGCACTGAGAGTTCGCCGCTGGTAGTCAATATGAATACCGGCGGCACCGCAGACGCAGACCTTTCCCATCTGGCGTGCAACCAACGCAGCGTGCGAGGACACACCGCCACGGGAGGTCAGGATCCCTTCCGCGGCAATCATCCCGCGCAGGTCCTCGGGCGAAGTTTCGATGCGGGCGAGGACAACCTTGTCTCCCTTTTCGGCGCGAGCCACAGCTTCCTCCGCACTGAAGACCACGTGTCCCGAAGCGGCGCCGGGTCCGGCGGCCAAGCCACTGCCGATTTTTTTCGCGCCACTGGCCGATTCCCGATCAAAAATCGGAGCGAGAAGATGGGCCAACGAATCGGCAGGAATGCGTTTGATCGCGTCCTTTTTCGAAATCAGTTTTTCATCGACCATGTCTACGGCGATCCGGACAGCAGCGTGGCCGGTGCGCTTGCCGTTTCGAGTTTGCAGGATGTAAAGACGATTGTCTTCCACCGTGAACTCAAGGTCCTGCATGTCCTTGAAATGCTTCTCCAGAAGCGCCCGCACCTTCATCAGCGCCTTGTGCGCAGCCGGCATTTCCTTGGCCAGTTCGGCAATGGGATGAGGCGTTCGCACTCCCGCGACGACGTCTTCCCCTTGGGCGTTGATCAAGTATTCGCCGTAGAAAACCTTCTGTCCGCTTGCCGGGTCACGTGTAAAGGCAACTCCAGTCGCGCTGGTGTCGCCCATGTTGCCGAACACCATCGTCTGAACGTTCACTGCCGTGCCCCAGTCGTGGGGAATTCCATACTTCCGCCGATAAACCATGGCCCGGTCATTCATCCACGAACCGAAAACGGCTCCGATTGCGCCCCACATCTGTTCCATCGCATCCTGCGGAAAGGATCGGCCTGTTCGCTCTTTGATCAGCGCCTTGAAGCGTTTCACTAACTCCTTCAAATCCGCCACCGTCAATTTCACATCGGGGAAGTCATGTTTACCGTAACGCTCGTCCTTCAGGTGTTCGATGACGCTTTCAAACGGGTCGTGATCTTCTCCCGGGCGCTTTTGCACCCCCATGACAACATCGCCGTACATTTGCAGGAACCGACGATACGAATCCCAGGCGAAGCGAGGATTGTTCGTTTGCCCGGCGACGATATCGACAACCTCGTCATTCATTCCAAGATTGAGAATTGTGTCCATCATGCCGGGCATGGAATCGCGAGCGCCCGACCGGACAGAAACCAAAAGCGGTTGCGCTTTGTCGCCAAGTTTTTTGCCAACCGATTTTTCAATTTTTCGCAGCGCTGAAATGACCTGCGCGTCGAGTTCGGGTGGGTAAGTTCGTTTGTTTTTGTAAAAATAGGTGCACAATTCGGTCGTGATCGTAAACCCTGGTGGGACGGGCAGTCCGATCCTTGTCATTTCCGCCAAATTAGCGCCTTTGCCGCCAAGAAGAGGCTTCATGCTGCCAGCGCCATCGGCATGGCCGTCGCCAAAATAGTAGACGTACTTCAGAGAACTCCTCTTTGAACGGTTCGACCGCGCCGGGGAGCGCGTTGCAGCTTTTCGTTTGGGCGGTGCGGTGTGTTTAGAGGATCGGGTTTTGTGTGCCATAAGAATCAATTTGGAGAGAACGCGGAGCGCAAAATAAGTCCCGCGCTTCCGGTGTCAACGCACCCGGGAGGGAAGATGTTGAGACAAAGGCAACGATGCCGGCAGAAGTCCGATACCGCAGCGGCGATTAGGCTGGAGCGTTTTCGGCGCCGGCAAGCACTTCACCAATGGCGGCGGTGAACTCCTCCACTCCGGTGCTCGGCACGATGATCGTGTTCCGTCGACCATGCGCCTCTTCGGTGATTCGCAAGAATTTGCCGCGATCGTTCTCCCTGAATTCGACGTGGAAATGCTTGCGCTCAATCTGGAGCTCTTTCGCATCAATGATATTATCCATCTTCGAGAGGGCCGGAGTTTATCGTTGCTCGTTACCGGAATGGAAGAACATTTTCAAGGGGGCCCGGATATGTCTGCGCAACTTTCACCGCCGCAGGCGTTAAAAGTCAGTGCCGAGTGCGGCGGCGCTCTTTTAATTTTGGCTGGTCAGCCAGCGCGAAATCGATCTGGCGTTTGAATCGGTCCACCCGGCTAACGAACACTTGAATCTCGTCCCCTATTCGAAATTTTTTCCGCGATTGTCGCCCCATCAATCGGCGTTGAGCTCCATCAAAAACATAGAAATCATCGGTCAGAGAGGAAACATGCACCAACCCTGTCAACACCACGTCGGGAAGTTCGATCACTAACCCGTAATTTCGGA
>JBEEGU010000304.1:0-5656 GCA_041167025.1 Verrucomicrobiota bacterium | reverse complement strand
CACGGCAGCGTCCTCGCGCACGCGGGTAGGTCTCATGGCCTCGTCGTCGTTTGTGAGGTCTTTGCTGACCGCAATTACCTGGGAAACGGTTCGCTCGTGCCGCGGACAAGGCCTGATGCGCTATTGCACGATCCAGAGGAAGCTGCCCTGCGCGTGGTGCGTATGTTACGCGATGGCGTGGTTCGCAGTGTCGATGGGACGGATGTTACCGTACGCGCGGAAACCATTTGCGTGCACGGCGATACTCCCGCAGCGGTAGAGTTTGCCCGCACCCTGCGTTCGCATCTTGAGGAGGAGGGCATCCAGATCACAGCGCCAAGTTCCCAGAAAGGTAGCGGCGATTGACCTCAATCGTCATTCACGTGATGGCAGAAGTGGCGGCTCGGGAGGCACCGCTACCTCATTATCGATGAGCCGCGAGGGTAAAGAATTAGTCCGGCGCCTCGGATTACTCGACGCCACCATGATTGTCATCGGGTCGATGATCGGCTCGGGGATTTTTATTACCTCGGCCGAGTCAGCCCGATTGATCGGAGCGCCTGGATGGCTGTTGCTTGCTTGGGCGGTGGCTGGCCTTCTCACGATTACCGGCGCGCTTTGCTGCTCCGAGTTAGCCACGATGATGCCTCGGGCCGGAGGCGTTTATGTCTTCTTGCGCGAAGCCTATGGGCCGTCGATCGGTTTTCTTTACGGCTGGACCTTGTTTCTTGTCATCCAGACCGGAACCATCGCTGCGGTCGCAATTGCCTTCGCAAAGTTCCTTGGTGTTTTTGTTTCAACTGTCGGGCCGGATCACTATTGGATATCGCCAATCGCAATCGGTCACAATTACGCGGTCAGCCTTTCCACGGAACAATTCGTGGCGATTTTGCTTATCGCATTGCTCACTTGGACCAACACGCGAGGCCTTGAGATCGGACGAATTGTGCAAAACACTTTCACCCTAACCAAGTCGGTTGCTCTCGCCGGGGTGGTTGTCGTCGGACTGTTTTTGGGATGGGGGACTAATTGCGCGGCGCGATCATCGGCGTGGTGGGATTCGTGGTCCAATGGCTGGAGCCCATACATTGCACAACCAGGTCTCGGTCTGGTAGGCGGACTTGCTGTCGCGGTGCTGTTCGGCAAAGCCATGGTCGGCCCGCTTTTTGCCCAAACCGCATGGACAAATGTGACATTTGTCGGCAGCGAAGTGCGGGATCCGGCCAAAAACCTTTCCCGCGCGCTGCTCCTCGGCTGCGGAATTGTCGTCATCTTATATTTGCTCGCGAATCTTGCCTACATTGCGGTGTTGCCTTTCGGCGAAATCGAACACGCCCCGCAAAATCGTGTGGCCGTGGCCATGATGAATTCCGTGTTCGGTCATCCCGGCGCACTGGCTATGGCAGCGGCGATCATGATTTCGACTTTCGGTTGCAATAACGGGCTGATCCTTTCCGGCGCGAGCGTCTATTTTGCCATGGCCCGCGACGGTTAGTTTTTTCTACGCGTCGGATCCACGAATGCTCATCACGTCCCCGCCGCCGCGCTGGTGGCGCAAGGAATTTGGACCGCGTGTTTGACGTTGCCGCGCACGATCACCACCAACGCTGGTACCGGCGTCACCAGTTACGGGAACGTTTACACGCAGCTGTTGGAATACATCGTCTCCGCGGATCTTCTTTTCTATGTTTTGATTGTCGCAGCCGTCATCGTGCTGCGAAAAAAAACCCCCGCTGCGGAGCGCCCGTATCGAACGTGGGGTTATCCCGCTGTGCCAATCGTTTCCATGATCTTGGCAGCGGTCCTGATTGTGGATTTGGCTTGGCTCGCTCCCACGACTTCCGGGATCGGAATCCTGATCGTCTTAACCGGGGCACCTATTTACTTTTTGTGGCGGCGACAAAAGTTGACCACTGAATGAAAAAAAAGGTGGATCGCGCTCTCCGACCAAAGGTCCGCCGCAGCGTAGCGCGACGCTAATTATTTAGCGATAAAGTCGCTCACATTCTTGTCCCGCCGCCGGTTTAACCTTCACGACCTTTGGCATTGACCGTAAGAAACTTGCCGTTGTTTCTTGTGGCGAGTGACATCAGCATCTGACGCTCGTCTGGTTTATCCGAGCCTGTCAGGTAATAAATAACATGAAGTCGGGCGCGTTTGTTCAATGCCTTTTGTCCCGCTTCGGCCGCATTAAAAATTTCCTGGGCTGGGATGGGTTTTAGCCCGCCTTTAGGTTGCGCTGCTGTCGCATTTCCGTCGGTCAACATGTAAATGACTTCCGGCTTCAGGTTGAAGGCTTCCGCCAGCGCCAGATCATGGCGGGTCCCGCCCGCTTGGCCTTTCTTTGCGTGCGCGCTTTTCATGTCTACGTCATTCTGGATGTGATCGACGGCGGCCTGTTTGTTTTCTTCGGTTGCGGGAACCAGCTCCGGTTTCCAGGAATATGCCCCGCCTGACCAGCGCACGATTCCGAGTTGGACGTTTGATCCAAGACTCTGAACGAGCTTGATCGCCTCGTCGCGCACAGCCTGGAAATTTTGGTCCTTACCATGCTTGGCCAGTTTGCGGCCCTCTGCATCCCTCGTGCGTGTGAACATTGAATCGGAAACATCAATCATGATGACCACACTGCTGGTCTTGTCTCGGATACCAAAAAAGTTGATTGCGGCCCCGCTCCCTGTTCCTCCGACTGAACCCATCGTGCCGGAATGCGGGGCTAACGCTGCAGTTTGCCCTGCCGAAGCCATCATTGGAGCCGGTGCGACTTTGTCCGGTGCCGGCAACGACGGTAAAGGCGGCAATTGGATTTTCGACAGGCCGGTTGTGACTACGCGTTTTGCAATGGCAGCCGGCGCGCTTTTCGTTTTTTCCCGGAGCTGAACGCGATGCTGTAGCGCGCGCTCGGTGGCGTTAGGCGATTTCGGCCCGGCGGCGAAAGTCAGCTTGCGTCCGGTCGCATAGTGCGAGACTACGAAGTATCCGGCGCCCAGACCGAAAAGGAGGTGAAGGCTGATGCTGATCAAAAGAAATGGACGGCTCACCCACCAGCGACGCCGCTTTGGCGTATCCGAAGACGCGGATGCGGTCTGCATTTCTGCCAGCATAGCGCAACAGCTTACAGGTAAGGAATGGGCGATCGCCAGCAGCAATCGGTCGGTCTAAATCGTAGCGCTTGCATCCTGCCCCAAATCTTTAGACTTATAGGCAGGAACCAATCCGATGTCCAAGCACACGAAAGCCCGCATTTTACATGTCGATGATAACCAGGATACGCGGTTGCTCATGGCCGCAGTGCTGGGAGACGCACAGTACGGCGTAATGACCGCGGGGACGGTGGTCGAGGCGTTGCAGCTCGCTAATGAAATTGAATTCGACTTGTTCATCCTCGATATCCGGCTCGAGGACGGAACGGGCATCGAACTATGCCAAAAGCTTCGCGAGATCCAGCCAAACGTTGGCGTTCTATACTACTCGGCTTACGCGAGTGACCATGAGCAGCAGAAGGCGCTCGCGATGTGTGGGGACGCTTATCTAAGGAAACCGGTCGGTATTGCCGACCTGGAAGAGGCGGTTGCGGGACTTCTTAGGAAGAAGGGGATCATTGTCGATGAACCTTCCACGGCGACGGATTAGATCCGAACGTTAAAGATTCGATTCTATCTCAGTCGTTTCATTTCGAAACGATCGATTGGCCAAGAAATCTGCGATTGCCCCGGTAAAAGCGCCTCCGAAGTCCTTCAATTTCTGTTTCCCGACGCCGGGTACGCTTTCGAAGTCCCGCATCGTGGCCGGTTGAAGCCGCGCCATTTCGCGTAAGGACGCGTCGGAAAAAATAACGTAGGCCGGGACATCCCGCTCATCGGCAATCTGACGACGCAGCGTGCGCAATTGATCAAAAAGTCCCTCGTCACACTCGATTTCTCCTGCACGCGATTTCGCGCGTTTCCTCACTTTAACATCCGCAGGCTTTGTCAGAGTGATCGTTTTCCTTTCGCGAAGTGCGGTTAGGCCGGTGTGAGTGAGTTGCAACGTGGCAAACTTTCCGGGCGCCGCCGCCAACAGATCCAGCCTGACCAGCTCGCGGCCAATCGCTTGCCAGGATTCGCGGTTCAGATCGCGGCCGATTCCGTAGGTGGAAAGTTCATCATGACCGCGCTGTCGAATGCCTTCCGTTTGTCCGCCGGTTAGCACCTCCACAATGTGATTGAGCCCAAAACTAAATCCGCTCTTCTGCTGTACACGATGGACGCACGACAAAAACTTTTGGGCGGGAATCGTTCCATCAAAAGTTTCCCGCGGGTTCAGACAATTGTCACAACCGTCACAGGAGGAAAGTTCTTCTCCGAAATATTTTAGTAACGTAGCGCGTCGGCAAACACGGGTTTCGGCATAACCTACCATTGTGCGCAGTTGCTCGTGCGCGATTCGTTGTTCCGCCTCGCTTTTTTCTTCGATGAACCGCTTTTGCTTGATGACATCGCTCGCACTGAAGAGCAGGACGCAATCGCCCGGTAAACCGTCACGTCCGGCTCGCCCCGTTTCCTGGTAATAACTTTCGAGGTTCTTCGGCAGATCATAATGCACAACAAAACGAACGTTTGGTTTGTTGATGCCCATTCCAAACGCGATCGTCGCCGTGATCACCCGCACTTTGTCTCGCAAAAACGCTTCCTGGTGTTTTGAGCGTTGCGCGGGTTCAAGTCCCGCGTGATATGGCTTTGCGCCCACTCCATCTGCGCTCAGCTTCTTCGCCAGCGTCTCCGCCGTCTTCCGGCTCGCGCAATAAACGATGCCGCTGTCCGCCGGCCGCGACCGGATCAACTCGAGAACCTGGTCGTAAGCCGATGCCTTCGGCAGCACCCGGTAGCTCAGGTTCGGCCGGTTGAAACTCGCGACATAGCGGCGCGGCTCGCGCAATTTGAGCTGCTTCACGATATCGATACGCACACGTTCAGTCGCGGTGGCGGTGAGCGCCATCACCGGCACGTCGAGAAAATGCGATCGCAGTTTTTTCAGCTCGCGATATTCCGGCCGAAAATCATGGCCCCACTCACTGATGCAATGCGCTTCGTCGATCGCGATCTGCGCAATGTTCCAGTTCAGCGCGCGTTCCAAGAAGCCGTCGAGCATTAATCTTTCCGGTGCGAGGTAAAGCAAACGGTACTCGCCCCGATGTATTCCCCGAAGCCGGCCGCGCGCTTCTTCAGCGTCGAGAGTGGAATTAAGAAACGTTGCGGCGATCCCGCTCGCCTGGAGAGCGTCGACCTGGTCCTTCATCAACGCGATCAGCGGCGAGACGACAATCGTCATCCCGTCACGCAGGAGCGCCGGCAATTGAAAGCAGATTGATTTTCCGCCGCCTGTCGGCATCAGCGCGATCACGTCGCGGCCTTCGAGCGCGTCCGTAATGATTTCTCGCTGGAGCGGCCGAAACGCTGAATAACCGAAGTAGGTTTTCAGCGCGCCATCAAGATCCATCACAAGGTTTTAGCCGATCGCGATCCGGCTGAACAGCGCAATTCAAAATGGGCGAGGGCGGCTGTTTGCGCTGGGCGCATAGATGCTTTCGGAATTCTGAATAACAGCACGATTTAAATTTCGCGTCGATCAGATCCCTGACCAGGCATCGCGGTCAGTTTAGGCGCGGCGTTCTTTGATCGCCGACAAGATTTCCGCG
>JBEEGU010000303.1:0-4614 GCA_041167025.1 Verrucomicrobiota bacterium | reverse complement strand
GGCCGTGTCTGGTTGAACAATTTCATGTCGCGCGCTTGTTTCCGTCACAGCGCTCGGAGAATTGGCCGTGGTATCGCCGGCTATTCTATATTTGCGGCATGCCCGTGTTGTTAACGCGGAACGTTCGCGGCTGGGTCGCCAATTTCCGCCGGATTGATCCGGACGGGGGAATTCTGGCACGAGCATGGCCAATGTTATTGCTGCTGGCCTTCGTTTGGGGAGCGGGCGAAATGGTCGGTTACGCCATGGGAATTGGCCAGGCACAGGAAAAGACGGTGGGATTCGATACGAATAGGATGCGTTACGTAAATCGGCGCGATCGCGCTCTGGCTACTCGTTAGGCAACAGATAGCTCGTTCAGTCAAGAGAGCAGCTGTATGCCGCGCGAAAAGTACCCGGAAATGTCTGGCCCATTCGGTTTCAGCGGGACTCCGCGGCGCCACATGGCGAAGGGCACGATTGGCGTCTTTCTGGCCGAGGCGCTTCTGCTGCCTACTGGCTTGATCACCGCTGGATTCTTGACCCGAAAGTTGGCCCCCGAGGGCTACGGCTTATTCACCGTCGCTGCATCGCTGATCGCCTGGATTGAATGGAGCATTACCGCGACCTTTTCCCGCGCTGCATTCAAATTGATTGGCGAATCGGATGACTGGAGGCCGATTGGCGCCGCTTTGGCGCGTCTGCATTTGTGGCTCGGGATCGCGGGAGGGGTTCTGGTCTGGATTTTCGCGGACACCATTGCGGCGATATTGAAAGCACCGGCTCTCGGTGGCTATCTGCGCCTGTTCGCGATCGACATTCCGATTTTTAGTCTTGCTCAGGCGCACCGCGGCATTCTCGTCGGTGTCGGCGCTTTTCGCCCGCGCGCCATGGTCACCGCAATCCGCTGGGTCACGCGGCTTATACTGATTATCGCTCTTGTTCAAATTGGTTTCTCAATCATTGGCGCCATCCTGGGCAGCATCGGGGCCTCGTTAGTCGAACTCGCTGCCTGCCGGTTTTATGTTCGCCCTGCCATTTTTGCCCGAACCAGCATCCCGATGCGACAGCTTTGGGATTACGCATTCCCGTTGTTTCTTTATGCCGCGAGCACGCGGCTCCTGGATAAGCTTGATTTGTTCATGCTGCAGGGATTGCGCGGCAACGTCCCTGAGGCCGGAATGTACGGCGCCGCTCAGAACCTGACTCTGGTCGCCGGCCTCTTCGCCTTGTCGTTCTCTCCAATACTGCTTGCAACCTTGAGCCGCATGTTGCGAATCGGTGAACTTGAGCTGGCGCGACGAACCGCCCGCGATGCTTTACGAGTGGTCCTTCTGATGCTGCCTTTTGCAGCCATGACCAGCGGCGCGGCTCAAGAAATTGCGGTCGAAACCTTCGGCCAGGCCTTTCGGCCAACCGCCACTCCTCTCGCGATACTTATTTTCGGTTCGGTCGCAACCGTTACTATCTCGGTGACGACCGCGATTCTTACCGCCGCGGGGCGCCCCCGCCTAACGGCCGTTCTTACCGCACCGCTCGTGATTGCGGCCGCGGCCGGCCATTATTTGGTCATCCCGAAATTCGGATCGTTCGGAGCGGCCACCATCGCTACATCGGTCAGCATGGTCGGTGCAATCGCTTCGGTTTTGGTGTTGCGACAAGTCTGGGCGGTGAAATTTCCAGCGTTCTGTTTGGTGCGCGGCGTCCTCATTGGTGCAGGCGCTTATACCCTCGCCACATCGTGGCCCGTTTCCGGAATTCTGCTCTTAATGCTAAAATTATCGACCATAGGCTTGCTCATCCTGTTCGCCTTTGCCTTGCTCGGTGAATTCAATCAGACCGAGTGGGCCGCCATGCGCGCATTCCTGCGACGAGCGCCTTTCCCGAAAGAGTAATGTCCAGGGTATTCCCGACTTTCTCGGTGGTCGTTCCAACGCGCGATCGGCCTGCCCAAGTGGCCGCCTGCCTGGAAGCGCTCGCACAGCAGGACTATCCCGGGGATCGCTTTCAAGTTATCGTGGTCGACGACGCCAGCAGCACGCCTTTCATCGCGCCTGATTTTTTGACCGAACGACTGGACCTCACCGTGCTGCGACACCAGCCCAGTATGGGCCCCGGAGTGGCCCGCAATCGCGGCGCAAATTGTGCCCGAAACGAATACATCGCTTTCACCGATGATGATTGCAGCCCGGCTCGCGACTGGCTGCAAAAACTCGCGCGAAGATTCGCGGAGAGTCCCGACTATCTCATCGGTGGCCTTGTCATCAATGCCCTAAACAACAACTTTTATTCGCGCGCGACGCACGTGATTTTGGATGTCGCCTACCAGTACTACGATCCAAAACGAGGTCGCGCGCATTTCTTCCCGACAAGCAATGTTGCGTTAGCGGCGCGGCGATTCCGTGAACTTGACGGATTCAACGAAGGATGGCCCCTGGCCGCTGCCGAAGACCGCGAGTTTTGTTATCGCTGGTTACAAAGCGGCTTCGTCATGTTTCATGAACCTGAAGCAAAGGTTTATCACCGACACCCATTGACTTTGGCTGGTTTTTGCCGGCTCCATTTTCGATATGGCCGCGGGGCCTATCACTATCATCGTCTGCGCGCGGGCGGTAATCGCGAAGGAGGCCTCAAACCCGATTGGGGTTTTTATTGGAGCTGTATCCGTTATCCTTTTCAGCGCATGTCGTTGAGCCGCGCGGCGCGGGTAGCTATGTTGCTGATTTTATGGCAAGCAGCGAACGCTGCCGGTTACTTCTGGCAGCAGCACGAGAGCATGTCCGCAGACACGTCGGCGAAGGAGTAGAGAACAAGCAGTTCAGATATCAATAATTGAACCAGGATCGCTCCAGGGGGGCGAAGAGAAAGCGGTTGAGGTTCGAGTCGCTCTTGATTCCGAGTCGGCGATGCATCGCATTTGGATAAGCGATGCCACGGTGGGGCCACAGCCCAACGGCGCTGGCTTTTCAAGACCGGTTGCGGACCTCTAAGTTGCCATTGTTTTGAAAAGTGATCGTACCTTCGATATCGAGCGTACCTTCGCTACGCGCTGCGTAACCAAGATCGTCCCCGGCGGGAATGGAGCCGACGGGAGTCGAGCGACATAGACGGTCAAGCCCGCGAGGGTAGCGGGTGAGAGAGCGGGAGCGAACGAGTCAATCGAAGCCACGCTGCCCGCATTACGCACACTGTCTAATGTGCACCGCGGCACGGAACATGTCCCCGGCGGGAATCGAACCCACATTTAAGGTTTAGGAAACCTCCGTTCTATCCGTTGAACTACGGAGACTGGCGATTGGAGACTGTAGATTTCAGATTGCGGATTTGCTACTCTCATTTGGGCGGGGCAACACATCACGGCGATGCGGATTCGTTCTTGGCTGCGCCGCGAAGGTTCGTGGCAGCCAGCGCAAATTGTAAAACGATCAAGGCGTAAGCGTGGTCGTGCCATCCCCATATCGTCCAAAGAACATTGCTGGCGAGGAAAAGCCAGAAGCCCCAGTTGCGCCGGTGTTTCTTTTGCGAACCGACAAACCAAGCCGCCGTTACCGTTACGGCCATGGCCGGCCACTGCAGAAGATCGAGCATGTGCATGACGAGGATTCGCATCCCGCACCACCCGAGCGCGGCATGATGTCCATCCTATTTCACGGTGGAGTGCGAATTAACGGTGAACCTATGGCAAGATCGCGACAGAAATTTCTCCCCGCCGTTTTTGGTCTCCTCCAACAGACAACGATGGAGTGGATGGAAGATAAAGCGCCGCAATTAGGAGCCGCGCTCGCTTATTACACGGTTTTTTCTCTCGCGCCCATGATCCTGGTATTGTTGGCCATCGTCGGAGTTCTCTTTCGTAACGATCCGGCAGGCGCCTGGAGCAAAATCACCGAGCAAATGGGCTACTTTCTCGACCAAAGTGCCGTGCAAGTCATTCAGGATATTGCCAAAACGGCTTCCATGCCGGCAAAAACCACACAGGCGACGGTGATCGGACTCACTCTCGCACTTTTTGGGGCAACTGGCGTTTTCGGTCAGCTCCAAGATGCCTTGAACACGATCTGGGGAGTAAAACCCAGGCCCGGCGTCGGTATCTGGGGTTTCTTGCGCTCGCGATTTTTGTCCTTTGCCATGCTCGGCGGTGTTTGTTTTTTACTTCTGGTTTCGTTAGTGATCGAGGCGCTGCTCAAGGCGTTCAGTCACTACATTCAAGGCGCGCTGCCCGGAGGGCTGGCCATTGCGATCGCAGTTTATTTAATTTTCGATTTCGTTGTCGTCGTCGCCGTCTTCGGCATGATTTTCAAAGTTTTGCCAAATGCAAAAACGCGCTGGGGCGATGTATGGGTCGGGGCGGTGTTGACCGCGGTTTTGTTCCTAATCGGAAAATGGGCGCTCGGACTTTATCTTGGCAGCGGTACGGCGACCTCAGCTTACGGAGCAGCCAGTTCCCTCATCACGCTTCTTTTATGGATCTATTATTCTTCCCAAATTCTTCTGTTCGGCGCTGAATTTACTCAGGTTTACGCCAACCGTCTCGGTGGCCGGATCAAACCCGACAAGTACGCGGTCTGTGTCGATCAGACATGAACCGAAATGTTCCCGGACTAACGTGGCATTGTGACTGCTTTAGGTATTCTC
>JBEEGU010000302.1:0-2814 GCA_041167025.1 Verrucomicrobiota bacterium | reverse complement strand
CACGGTCGTCACACCAATGCGTCTCCCACATTTCCCATCGCCGCTTGGAGATGGCGATGGAGGTCAATCGCCGCCACCGATGGTTTCGAGGTACAATTCTTCGAGCCGTTTTACCTGCGCGCGTCGGTCGAACTTTTGAGCAACGGCTTCTGCTCCAGCGCGGCCTAACCGTGAAAGTAGACCTGGCTCCTGCGTCACGTCTAACAAGGCCTTGCTCAATGCCTCATCATCCCGCTCGGGAACGAGTACACCACTCACCCCATTTTCAATTGCTTCCGGAATTCCGCCGTGGTTACTGGCGAAAACGGGCAGGCCGCTGGCCATCGCTTCCAGCATCGAGTTTGGAACCCCCTCCTGATTCCCGTCGCGGCCCAGTTCGCTTGGATGCAGGAAAACGTGAGATGCATAAAACAGACTCCCCAATTCTTCCTGGCTAACGAATCCCCGAAACGAAACGCGATGATCGATCGTGAGGGCCTGCGCCATGGATTGAAGTTGTCCCAACAACGGACCTTCCCCCGCAATGACGAGTGATGCGTTCGGGTATCGCGTTAAAAATCTGGCGAATGCGCGCAAAGTCGTAGCGAAACCCTTTTTCTCGATCAAACGGCCTGCTTGCAACAGCTGCCATTTTCCGTTTTCCGGCGAGGTCCGGGCCCGGAATGGAAATTGATCGATCGGAATTCCCGTGCGCAAAATCCGGATCTTGTCGTCGTGGCATCCCAGTTCGAGCACGGCAAGGCGCAACGATTGTGAGCGTACAAAAACCCGCCGCACAGCTCGAAGCATCTCCTGGGTCGCGCGGCGGTAGGCCGGTTTCGCCATCTCCACCAGCGCGTCCGCACCATGAAATGAAACGACTGTCGGATGGGGCCATGCCCGGATGAGAGGTAAAAGGTGGACTGCGATGTGACCGAAATAAATATGGAACAGCTGCGCTTCGGTTCGATTCAAAATTTGAAGCAGAGATTCCAGTTCCAGTCGCGAGATCTGCCACGGCTGATCCAGCAGCTGTCGAAACCAGAGCCGCCGCAAAAAATGCGTGGCGGGCTTTCCTACCAGGTGAACTGATTCGAACGGAAATACGTCGGCATTTTCGCGCTTCTGCGCGATGACAATCGGGCGAACACGTTCCAGGGCAGAAATCTGCCGATAGATGTGCAGCATTTCCGGCTTGAGAAAAGTCGCACAGTATGAGGCGACAACCGGTCGGGAAGTGGACGAAGAATTCAACGTCGAACGCCTAACTCCCAATACTCAGCGTCCAATCAAAAAATCGCCGGCTCGGGCGCGGAACGTTTAGAAAAAGATCTCGAACAGCTTAATCCCTTTCCACTTTCCGGTGACCGGGTCCAAGATAACATTTTGCATGGCCGTGCCGTACTTCGCCGGCGCCTTCGGATTAAGCATTTGCAGTGGATTTCCGCCGCGCACGCCCTTGGGAATTGCGCCCTGCACGTTATCGCGCTCGGAAATCGGCGGCGGGGTTGCCATCGCTCTCACTTGCTTCTGTCTGCCGACGATTGGAGCTTCGTAACTTTGCGCAGAAGCAACACCGGCGAATGCGAGCAAGAAGAGAACGCTAAGATAATTTTTCATTTTTCCCCTTTTTGGCGCCGTCGCGCAATATCTTGCCCGTTGCAGTGCCTCAGCCCACAATTATAGCACATGGACTACCTTGAGAAGGCTAAACGTGTCCTCGAGATCGAAATTTTCGAGCTGAACCGGCTCCGCGACCGCCTTGGTGCCGATTTTTCCAGGGCCGTCCAGCTGATCAAGGAAGCAGTCGATAACCGCGGCAAAGTGGTCGTAGTCGGCGTGGGCAAATCCGGCCATATCGGGGCGAAAATCGCATCGACCCTTACCAGCACCGGTTCACCCGCAGTCGTGCTCGATTCCGTGAACGCCCTCCACGGCGATCTCGGAATGGTGGCGGACGGCGATGTGGTGCTCGCTTTGAGCGCGAGCGGTGAAACTGAAGAATTGCTGCGGATTTTGCCGGCCATTGCGCGATTCCAGGTGAACATCATCGCGCTGTGCGGCGATTCCAATTCAACCCTGGCGCAAAATGCTGATGTGGTTCTCGATGTGCAGATTGAGCAGGAAGCATGTCCGCTTAACCTGGCTCCGACTTCGAGCACAACGGTGATGCTCGCCCTTGGTGACGCGCTTGCCATGGTCCTGCTCGAAGCACGCGGATTTAATAAGGAGGATTTTGCCAGGTTTCATCCCGCTGGAATGATCGGCCGCAGTCTGCTCATGCGGGTTCATCAAGTGATGCGTCCCCGAGAAGCGATGGCAATCGTCTCAACTGACATCCCGATTAGAGAGGTTTTGAAAGCGATGACCGGTGTGCGCGCGGGGGCGGCAGTGGTGACCGATGCGAATCAGCAATTGCTCGGCATCTTCACTCACGGTGATTTCGTGCGGCACTTTCAATCGGACCCGAAAATTGGGGAGCGGGTTGTGGCTGACTTGATGACGTTGAATCCGGTCACGGTGCACAAAGACAAACTGGCCGTGGAAGTTTTAAATCTGCTCGAACGACATCGAATCGATGACCTGATTGTGGTCGACGATAACCAGATACCGGTAGGGATTGTTGACTCGCAGGACCTTACACGACTGAAGCTCCTTTGATATCGGAGGTGGGATTTGCACCTTCCGCGTGGTTGCTTTCACCGTGTGCGCATGTCACAGTCGCGCTCCCGCTTCACGATTAACGATTCACTGTCTTAAACCTCCGACCAATGCCTGCCGCGAACGATCTTCGAAAAGGAATGGCGATAAAATACAATGGCAACACCGCCATTG
>JBEEGU010000301.1:0-3336 GCA_041167025.1 Verrucomicrobiota bacterium | reverse complement strand
TTATCTTCCAAGAATCAATCTAAAATCCACCTCCTAAATGTAGGAGGTGCGTCGCTGCCGCGAACCGTCCTTGTAGCGGCGGTCTCCCGCCCGTCGCTGTTCGTAAGCTCCTATTGATATCGCAGCGCATTAAAAGAGCGAAAGATTCGGACGGCGTCGACGTAGTAACTGCGAATGTTAAAAGCTTTCGCGTGTCTCCTGCTTCTCGCTGCTTCAGCGGTGGCGGATCCGGTTTTCGAATATCGTGAAGTCATCTTTCGGGTCGTGGACGAAGGTGGTCACTCGGTCATGGGCGCTAAAGTTGAGCTGCGCGGGCTCGACCGTGACGCGCTCGGTATCGGCCGCGACGAAGAAGAAGCCGGTAAATGCCGGGGCTGGAAATTCGAGACCACCGCCGCAGGATTATTCACGGCGCGATTCGGTAAGTTTCGCCAATACGATCACCAGCAGACTACCGGATTGATCGAGCCGGGTTACGGCCACTTCTATTTTGTCGCGGAAAAAGAGGGTTCGGCCGGCGGCGTGAGCTGCGAACTTTTGAATTTGAACGACGAAGACCTGGCCGAGCTCAAGAAATACGAGATCGATACCGACTGTCCTCCGCAGGAATTTGAGGAATGGTCCCGGGGTGATTTTTCGCCTTACGTGATTCCTGACCGGACTGAGGCCAAGCCGATCGAGATCATGCTGAAGCGAGGGCTCGATCTATCCGGACAAATGCTCGACACCGGCGGGCGGCCGGTGCGCGACGAAGAAGTAAACGTATTTCTCGATCTCCACGCCGGAAGTCATACCGGTCATGGCGGCGAAATTTTCGGGCAACAGGTCACTACGGATCGGACCGGGAAGTTTTTGTTTCACCACGTTTACCCTAACCACTTTTACGTGGAAATGATGGACCGCGGCGATGGCTCGCCCTATTGGATCCGAACGCGGGTACGCAATCGGTGGGTCGATAAAGTCGAAGACGAGATCGTACCGCGTCAGGGCGAGTGGGAACCGATGAACTACGAAAAAACGATCGACCTGCGCGTCATCGTTGCGCGTCGGCCGCTTTACCGCTACTTCGGGCGCGTCACCGATCCGTTAGGGCGCGGCGTCGCGAGCGCCAAGGTGCAAATTCGATGTTCGTTGCACGATCCCGAACGCACGTTCGAAGATGACCACGATTACTGGTGGCACACAACGACTGATCGCGATGGCAACTATTCGCTCCGGGTCGGCTCGCGTTTTGTCAACGCCATTTGGGTTACCGCCGGCGATAACGTGGGCAACGATAACGCGCTCGAGGGCGAGCTCATGGCCCCTGGTCGCTACGACATCACCATGCGGCCGAAGAAAAAAGGCGAATAGCAGCCGCATCCGGCGACGCCACCAAACTCACAAATGGGGCTCGCGCGCTAGAAGCAAAGAAAAATCGAGATGCTGTCCGTTCGCGAAAATCAGCGCGTCCATGTCTGCCCGTCTCACTGGATGCATTTCACTCATGCTCATGCTCGTAATCGCTCTTAATTCGCCTGCCTGGCCCATTTTTCAGCGCAATTCCCGGGCGATCCTTCTTCCATCTGCTAGATTGAAGGCTCGATGTTTGAGATCAAAGCCAAAGACAAACTGGTCGAGCGGGCACTCCTGATTGGCGCCTACACTGATACCAACAAGAAAGCCGAAGCGCAGAGTTTGCTCGAGGAACTCGCCGAACTGGTGGATACCCTCGGCATCCCGGTTGTCGAGCGACTGCTTGTTTATCATCGCGAAAACCATCCGCGTTTTTTGATCGGGTCCGGCAAGGCCCAGGAGATGGTTGATCTCGCGAAAAAGCACGAGTGCGATGTTTTGGTTTTCGACAACGTCCTCAGCCCATCTCAACAACGAAACTGGGAGGAGCTGGCCGGCATGACAGTGGCGGATCGGCAGGAAATCATTCTCGATATATTTGGAGCCCGAGCTCACACCCGCGAGGCGCGAATTCAGGTGGACCTGGCGCGCATGTCGTATTCGCTCCCCCGGCTCACGCGGGCGTGGAGCCACCTCGGGCAGCAGGGCGGGGGCATCGGCGCGAAAGGGGAAGGCGAAAGTCAGCTGGAGCAGGACAAACGGAAAATTCGGTTACAGATCGACCGGCTCAAGCGCGAGCTGGTTCTCGTGCGCAGCTCACGAGCGACGCAGCGGAAAGATCGGAAGCGCGCTCCCGTGCCGAACGCGGCGATTGTGGGCTACACCAATGCCGGGAAATCATCACTCTTGCGCCGCCTAACCGGCGCGGACGTTCTGATTGAGAACAAACTGTTCGCGACCTTGGATACCACTACGCGCAAAATTGCCCTCCCGAACAAGCAACCATTATTGCTTACCGATACCGTAGGTTTCGTGCGCAAACTGCCTCATCAACTCGTCGAAGCATTCAAGGCGACGCTCGAGGAAGCGGCGCTCTCCGATTTCCTGATTCACGTAATCGATGCGTCACAGCCGGAGGTGATGGAGTTCTATAACACCACGATGAAGGTCCTGACCGATCTCGGCGCTGATACCCAACAAATGCTGATTGTGTTTAACAAGATCGACAAAGTCGAAGATTCCCCGGAGCTCTCCGCCTTACGCCGCCATTTTCCGGAAGCGGTTGCTGTTTCCGCCAAAACTGGCCAGGGAATACCGGAGCTAACCGAGCGAATTTCTGAATTCGTCGCGCGCGGAACGATGACGATCTCGTTACGGGTGCCCGACGCGCGCCGCGATTTGCTTGCGCGGTTGCATCGCGAAGGCGCAGTCCGCGATGTTCAATATGAAGACGGCTTTACCCGCGTCACCGCCACCATCCCGACACGTTCCCTGGAGGTTTTCGCGTCGTTTCTGGCGGTATCCGAATCGCCATTCATTGATCAACCGGTGCCGGCGGCGGACTAGCCAGTCTCGGGGCATGATGGACAAGTGGTCAGTTATCCTCTTCTACAAGTATGTGCCAATCACAGCGCCGAACGAGTTTGCGGCCGAACAACGCTCACTCTGTTCATCGCTCGGGCTAAAGGGTCGCATCCTGATCGCCGTCGAAGGAATTAATGGGACGCTCGCGGGACCAGCCGTCGCGGTGGAGCGTTACATCAGCTCGCTCAAGGCCGAGGCGCGATTTGCTGATATCGAATTCAAATTCAGTATGGGCGACAGCGAGACATTTCCGAAACTTGTGGTCAAGGTTCGGCCGGAGATTGTGACGCTGAACGCGGGCCCGATCGCGCCCGACCGGCACAACCACTTAAGTGCGGCTGAGTGGAAGCGGACGATAGAAGAAGAGCCCGATGCGGTCGTCCTGGACATCCGGAACCGTTTCGAATCCGCTGCGGG
>JBEEGU010000300.1:0-5117 GCA_041167025.1 Verrucomicrobiota bacterium | reverse complement strand
ACGCCCAACGCCCAACGCTCAACGTCGAATTCGGCGGGGAGCTTCCGGAAAGCTGCCGTAACGCGGGTGAAGGAGCGGCCGAGGTTTCAAAGCTGACAGCTGTCACTCCGTGACGGACCCTAACCCTCAACTCTCGAACATCGAACATCGAACGCCGAAAAGAAGAGTCGAAACGCAGGAAGTGGACACTCTGACCTCTGACCTCTGACCTCTGACCTCTGACCTCTGACCTCTGACCTCTGACCTCTGACTTCGGTTCCAGCATCCGCATCCAAAGCGGCACACGCAGGGGCGTTTCAGAATCGATTCTTATAGTACAATGAAAACACTTTTGACTGCGATTTTAGTTGCTGGGGTGATTTCTACCAGTGTTGCCCAGGTTGATACCGCCGAGAACGTTGTGCATTCGACCGTGCGGGGGACAAAGAGAGCCGCAAAGACCGTTGCACATGGAGCGAAGAAGGCGGCCGATACCGTGGTCGACGCGGTTACGCCGGATGAGGACGCGCGCCGAGTAGATGTGACGATTACCGGCGATCGAATCGACATTCCGACGGAGCTCAAGCCGGGAAAGACGGCGTTTGTCGTCAAGAATGCGGGCAAAACAGCGCAAAACTTCGAGGTGCAAGGACCAAGTGTGGATCGCAAGTTCGTGGCCGCGCCAGGCGTCGGTGAAACCAAGGTTCTGCACGTGACTTTAAAACGCGGGACTTACCGGGTTTATTCGCCGGAAAGAGACGGGGACAAGCAGACGCCGAAGGCGACGCTTCGGGTGCATTAAAACGATACTGGATGCTGGATGCTGGATCCATTGGCGAGCGGTGCGGTCGCCCTACAACTCGAAAAGCTTCGGGGCCGCCCGATGGCAGCTTCCAACCACCGAATGGAGCAAATGGGATTTGCGACATCGAAGGGTCCGAGCCGGACTGGCGTTAACGACGAGGGTAGGAGCGAGTGAGCGTGGGCAGCGAGCGAGTTTCAAAGCATTGGGGTGGCGATTTGTGCCGGTGCGGTCCGATGATTTGAGCACCTGTCGGAGCTATCATTAGCATCGCGCTCGGCGAGCACGATTTACCTTTGCGGCTGGCTGGCGAGCGGGTGAGCATCTAGCATGTGGCCCTCTGGCTTGTGACTTGTGACATCTGACATCCAGTCTCAACAACCCTCAACCATCAACTATTGAAAAAATGAGCGACACAATACCCGAGGCTCCTTCACCGAAGCTTTTCTTTGAAACGGTCAATGCATACGAACGCACGGCAGCGATCAAGGGAGCGATGGAGCTGGATTTCTTCACCGCCATGGCTGATGAGCCGGCGACAGCGGCTGAGCTGGCAAAACATTGCGGCGCAGCCGAGCGCGGCGCGCGCATTCTGGCGGATTACCTGACGGTTCTCGGGTTTCTGACGAAAAACGGGGCGGAGTATGCTCTCACCCCGAACAGCGCGTTGTTTCTGAATCGAAAGTCCCCGGCGTATGTCGGAGGGATGATTGAATTCCTCCTCGCGCCGGAGCTGCGACGCGGGTTTGACGATATCGCGGCTACAGTGCGGAAGGGTGGAACGGCGCAGAGCGAGCTGGGAACGATCGCCCCGGAGCATCCGCTTTGGCTCGAATTCGCGCGTGCGATGGCGCCCATGATGCGGATGCCCGCGCAGACGCTGGCCGATCTCGTTCCGCTGTCGGGAGCGCCCAAGGTGTTGGATATCTCGGCCAGCCACGGGACCTGGGGAATTGCATTCGCACAAAAACATCCGCGCGCGGAACTGGTGGCGCTGGACTGGGCGCCGGTTCTGGAAGCGACGCGCGAAAACGCGAAACGCGCCGGATTGTCAGATCGCTTTAGGACGATCGCAGGAAACGCTTTTGAGGTGGATCTTGGATCAAATTACGACGTGGTGCTGATCCCGAATTTTTTGCATCACTTCAACAAGGAGGATTGTGTCCGGTTCCTGAAAAAAGTGCACGCCGCTTTGCTGGATGGAGGAAAGGTGGCGATCGCCGAATTCGTACCGAATCCTGATCGCGTGTCGCCGCCGGAAGCCGCGAGCTTCAGTTTTATGATGTTGGCGAGTACGCCCGAAGGGGATGCTTACACGCTCGGCGAGTTTGAGGAAATGCTGGTCGGGGCCGGATTTCGGGAAATCGAAAATCATGCGCTACCGCCGGTTTCGACGGCGATCATCGCGAAGAAAAGCTGACAGCTGACAACTGAATGGAGCGAATGGGACGAGCGACATCGAAGGTAAAACGACGAGGGTAGGAGCGAGTGAGCGTGGGAAGCGAACGAGTTTCAAAGCTGAAATAGGAA
This sequence comes from Verrucomicrobiota bacterium, assembly GCA_041167025.1. Taxonomy (GTDB): domain Bacteria; phylum Verrucomicrobiota; class Verrucomicrobiia; order Chthoniobacterales; family UBA10450; genus DATFCK01. The sequence goes on along the minus strand of JBEEGU010000300.1, from coordinate 2,806 downwards.
ACCAGCGACCGGCAGGCAGCCCAACGCTCAATGGAAAACGAGGGGGCTCGCGATGCAACTTGGGATGGCAACCGAGGCGGTCGCCCTACAACGGATAGGACGGAGCGCGATCCGGCTCATGCTCGGGCTCGTGCTCGCGATCGTGATCGTGATCGATCTGCGAGTCTTACAACTGCCAGCGCCGAACGCCCAACGCCCAACGTCCAACGTCCAACGTCCAATGGAAGAGTGCGGGAACACATGAAGTAAACATCTGACATCTGATCTCTGACGTCTGACTTCAAAAAAGAACGCATCAGTGCGCTTCGCCGAGGAGTTGCTCCGCGGTGACAAAGTGCGGTTCGATATCGACCGGGACGTTCTTCAGTTTGTCGAGTGCGCGTTGCACTTCCGGGCGGATGACGCCGAGGCGGGCTTCCATTTCTTTCGCTTTCTCGTAATTGCCTTCGGCCTGGATGGTCATGATCTCGCGCGTGAGCGACGTGACTCCTTCTTTAATCTTTTCCGGCACGACGGCAAAGGTGCCGTCGGATTTAACCGCGAATGAGCCGGCATCGACGAGATAGTTTAATTGCATGGCCTGGCCTTTCCCGTGCGCTTCGGTGATGCCGAACCGAATAGAACGGAACGCGGACGTGAGATAGGTAGTGTAAAGGGGACGCTCAATCGATTTCGGCATTACGCCTTTATCGATCATGAACTGAATCGCGAATAGACTCGCGATGTCGGCCTTCGCTTCTTCTAATGCACTCCCCTGCTCTTTCATTGCCTGGCGCACCGTCGTCTCGCGGCCATTCACCGTGACATTGTGCGGTCCGAGCCCGTGCATCAGTTCGTGGACAACGACCTGAGTGAAGAATGCATCGAAGGCGACGTCTTTTTGATCGGCTGGACTGAGCACAACTTTCGAAATCGGCACGAGCGTTTTGGCGAACTTCGCGTCCGACACATTCTTGAGCATGGTGCGCTTCGAGCCTTTCTCGCGCGTGATCCTTTCGTCGTTAGGCAAATTGAAAGCGGCAGTCTGGACGCCGTGGTTGCCATCGCCGGCACAGAAGATCTCGTTGACCACAACAATAGGCGCGAGCGCGCCGAGCTTCGGGTTACGATATTTCGGATCGATCGGGAGATGGTTTTCGATGTCCTGTAATTCACCGGATAATTTCTGGAGCTTGGCCGACTCGGCTTCGTCCTGGACGGTGATATATGATTCGAATCCGGCTTTGTAATTGAACCAGCCGTCCTCGTATACTTCATACGGCCCAATGGTGGGCTCGATCGCGCCGCCCAATTCCATCCAGGCGACGTCGCTGGCATAGTAATCGTTGGTAAGGAAAGCGTCGGCGCGGGCGGTGAGGAACTTCTTCAGGCTGGGTTCGGTGGAGTCCGCGGCTGCTTCGCGCAGAAATTTCGCCGCGGCGAGCAGTTCACCCTGATACTCGATACTGTAGGGAAGGGTTTGGAAGCTGTGGGCATCGGCGGTCCGTCGGATGACGGTAAAAAAACCTTTTGCCCAGGTCTGTTCAGCTGGTGGAAGCGAGGCGATCCAATTCTCGATCTCCTCTTTCGTCGCACCGTCGGGATAAAAACCGGCATTCTTCGGTTTCTCGGGAGCACCTGAGACGAACGGCTTATTCGAGTCGAGGTGCGACCATGGGCCTTTGTTAATGAGGAAGTAATGGAGACGGGCGCGGCCCTCCGGAGTTTGGTCGTGCGCGAGATCGACCAGCATCGAGACGTTGCCGGCCCAGACCTGCCGGAGGAAAATGCCATCGATGATTTTGGAGGCTTCGACCAGCTTAGCCAGGACGCGGCGGTCGTTAGGGGAAAACTTGGAGATGTCGGCGATGATATCGGTGGGGACGAACCGAGCGGTCATTTGCTCGAGCTGGGTCGTTTCGGACGCGGGGGCGGTTGGCGCTTCCTGTTTAGGCGCCGCGACGGCGGTGATGATGGGGAGGAAGGCGATGAGCGGAATGAGAAATCTTGTGGTCATGGCTATCAAAGTAGAATTTAGAAAGTAGAATCTGGAAAGAGAGAAGCAAACGCTCACCTCGGAAAAGCTGAAAGGAACAGAGGAAGCAAGCCGGCGAGCATCGAATGGAGTGGGTCGAATAAGTTCCAAAGCCAACAAAACGGAGCAAACGTCCAACGCTCAACGTCGAACGCCCAACATCATGAAGAAAGAGAAGAGGAAAGACGGCAAGGCTGAACGCGCGTTTGTGTTGCAGAAGGTGCAGCCTGCATTGCTCGGGTTGATGGATGGCTCGGTGTCGACCTTGGCGCCTTTATTCGCCGCGGCCGGATTGACCGGCGACGCGCACAAGGCGTTCTTCGTTGGTCTGGCCGCGTCGGTCGGCGCGGGCATCAGCATGGGGCTGGCGGAGGCACTGTCCGATGATGGCTCGGTGACCGGCCGCGGCGGACCGATTATGCGCGGCGGGATCACCGGCATCGGAACGATCATAGGCGGAATGCTGCATACGTTGCCGTTCCTGATTATGAATCTCGCGGTTGCGTTGCGGATTGCTTACGGCGTCGTGGTGCTCGAACTGATTGCGATTGCATTTATTCGCTATCGATTCATGCATACGCCGTTATTGAAAACGGTGGTGCAAGTGATCGTCGGCGGCGGAATTGTTTTCGCACTCGGGATCTGGCTAGGAAAAATTGGGGCCGGGTAACTAAAGCGAAAGCTGAAAACTGAAAAATCGGAATTGGAGGAAGCAAACGCCGAACGCCCAACGCCGAATGGGAGGTGTGATTAAGCTCCAAATTCCAACATCCAAGCTCCAGAGAAGCTCCA
>JBEEGU010000299.1:0-5652 GCA_041167025.1 Verrucomicrobiota bacterium | reverse complement strand
AAAGTTTCAAAAGTTGATATGCGTGGCGGTGCGACTGACAGGCCACTTCCATCTGAATCAATTTACGATCGGGCTGCTCGATGAGCGCTAAATTGTCGCCGGCCAGCGTGCGAAGTTTTTGCTCATTTATCGTCCACCAACGCGGACCCGCTCGCCTTTGCCACAAATACATGCGTCAATAAAGCCGGATGAAACTCCACGGCGTTCATCATATTACTGCAATCGCGACCGATCCGCAGCGGAATCTCGACTTCTACACCGAATTGCTCGGTCTGCGATTGGTCAAACGCACCGTCAATTTCGATGATCCGAGTGCCTACCATTTCTATTTCGGGGATCGCATCGGCACGCCCGGGAGCATTCTCACCTTTTTTCCATGGCCTGGCGCACGACGAGGTTCTCGCGGCGTCGGACAGGTTGTGGCAACTAGTTTTGCCATTCCCGCTGCGGCCGTGGAATATTGGCGCTTGCGCCTGAAAGAGCATGAGTTGTCCTTCGAATCCGGGCCGCTGCGGTTTGATGAGGAAGTTTTGCGCTTCATGGATCCCGACGGTTTGCTAATCGAGCTGATTGGGACGTCGCACCCGAATCAAGAGACTGATATCTCTTACGAAACCGCGGTGCCGAAGGAATATTCTTTGCGGGGATTTCATGCTCCGACCCTCCAATTGCAAAAGGCCGATCTGACCGTTCGGCTCCTAACCGATCTGTTCGGATTCGAAATCATGGCCGAAGACGGCAGCCGGCGTCGATTTTCAGTCGATCGCAAATCGCCAAATCAAAGTGTCGATTTGATTGAACGACCGGAAGGTGGCTTCGGCCAGACCGCAGCAGGCACGGTGCACCATATCGCATTTCGCGCGGAGACGGAGGAGGAGCAAACAGAGTGGCGTGACAAACTGGCTGAACTCGGTTTGGGAGTCACGCCGGTCATTGATCGGCAATATTTTCATTCCATTTATTTCCGTGAACCGGGCGGCATTCTCTTTGAGATCGCGACTGACGGTCCTGGCTTCGCCATTGATGAACCGGTCGAGCACCTAGGAGAGAGCTTGAAGTTACCTGCGCAATTCGAGCCACATCGCTCGTCGGTGGAGCAGTCACTGCCACCCATTTCACTGCGTCAACCCTCGTCCCCGTGACCGAGATCGATTTTATACATCGCTTCATTCCGGCAAAAGCAGCCGGCGCGGCACGGACGCTTCTTCTTCTGCACGGCACCGGCGGAAACGAAAATGACCTGCTCGATCTGGGCCAGGCAATTGATCCCGATGCGGCCCTTCTTAGTCCGCGCGGCAAAGTCCTGGAAAATGGCGCTCCGCGTTTCTTTCGGCGCCTCGCTGAAGGCGTTTTTGATGAAGCCGATGTGATTGCGCGGGCGCGCGAGCTCGCGGATTTCGTTGACGCGGCGGTAGCTCATTATGAAATTGACGCAAAGAAGCTGGTAGCTGTCGGCTATTCGAATGGCGCCAATATCGCGTCCGCCATGGTGCTGCTCGGAATTGCGAAATTCCCGGAAGCGATCCTGTTTCGAGCGATGGTTCCGCTGTCACAAACATCGCCAGTCGATTTGGCAGGTGCTCGAATTCTCATTTCCGCGGGTGAGTTTGATCCGATTGCGCAACCTGGTATTACCAAAGCGTTGGCCGAATTGTTTCGCCACGCGGGCGCCGACGTAACATTAAAGTTTCAGCCGATCGGTCATGAGCTCACACCGAGGGACGTAGCGTTAGCCCATCAGTGGTTGGGGCTGTAGTCGTCGCGCTCAGGGAGACGCGATCCACGTTTGGGTTGTAGTTTGTTGGCGTCGCCCTTCGCAGAGCGAAGCATCTACAGTGCTGCCAGGTAGGATGCCCACAGTTGGAAAGGACCGATCTCACCTTCAACGAAAATCCTGGCATTAGATTTGACCACAAGCCCTTCGTCCCGCTAAGTAACTCCCTTTTCCACGCCAATGCTGATTGTCATGAACGCTGGTGCCAGTAAGGCTGAAATCGACGGGGTCGCCCGTGTGGTCGAGTCCCTCGGATTTCGCGCTCACACGATGCCCGGCGCGACGCGCACGGCGATTGGTGTGACCGGGAACCAGGGCGCGGTGGATCTCAGTCGTTTCGAAAACCTTCCCGGAGTGGCCGAAGCGATTCGAGTGACCAAACCGTACAAGCTTATTTCGCTGGATCTGCGGCCGGATAGAACAGTTGTGGATGTGGACGGTGCAAAGATCGGCGACGGATCACTCGCAGTTATCGCTGGTCCTTGCGCGATCGAAAGCCGGGAACAGGCGTTTGCTGTTGCAAAAGTTGTCCAACATAGCGGTGCGCAATTTTTTCGCGGCGGCGCCTTCAAGCCACGGACTTCTCCATATGCCTTCGCTGGACTGGGTGAAGATGCCCTGAAAATCCTGGTCGAAGTTCGCGAAAAGTTCGGATTAAAAATCGTTAGTGAAGCCTTGGATGAGCCGACCGTAGATATGATTGAGCGCTACGCGGACATGATCCAAATCGGCGCGCGTAACATGCAGAACTTCACTCTGCTCCGGCGCGCTGGTCGCTCACATTTGCCCGTGCTGCTGAAGCGTGGAATGGCCGCGACTTTGGAAGAATGGTTGCTCGCAGCCGAATACATCATGGCCGAAGGAAATTATCAGATCGTATTGTGCGAACGGGGTGTCCGCACTTTCGCCCAGCACACGCGCAATACGCTTGATCTCGCTGCTGTGCCCGCAGTGCGGCGGATTTCTCATTTGCCGGTAATCGTTGATGCGGCACACGGAACCGGACGAAGCTATATGGTTACTCCGCTGGCCCGCGCGGGAGTCGCCGTTGGCGCTGATGGAATCATGGTCGAAGTGCATTCGCGGCCGGACGAAGCGCTCTCCGATGGAGCACAGGCTCTTACGCTCGACGAATTCCAGCAAATGGCTCGCGAGCTCCAGGCAATCCACAAAGTGATCAAGTAGACTTCTGTAGTCGCTTCGTTCAGCGAAGCGCGAGGTCAAACCGCAAAGCTCGCGCAAATCGCGTGGCCAGACGGTGACATCTACAATGGAGGGCGGAGCTCTGCGACGCCGGGTCCCACTTAGATTCGCAGAAAGTTAGCGAGCAACTTTTTTCCTTCCGAGGTCAGGATGGATTCCGGGTGGAACTGAACGCCGTGCACAGGAAATTGCCGATGCTGCAGTCCCATGATTTCGGAATCGTCGGTTTCAGCGGTGATTTCGAGAAATTCCGGCAGCGATTCCCGGCGGACGATCAGGGAATGGTATCGGGTGGCCTCGAGGGGCTGCGCGACCTGGGCGAAGATGCCGTGGCCGGTATGGTGAATAATTGATGTTTTGCCGTGCATCAATTTCCCCGCCGGAACGACCTCACCGCCGAACGCGTGTGCGATGCATTGATGACCAAGACACACGCCAAGGATGGGTGTTTGCGGGCCCAGTTCGCGAATGATTTGTTCACTAATGCCAGCGGTTTCGGGCCGACCTGGCCCTGGTGAAATGCAAATTCGATCGGGACGCAACGCTTTGATGTCGTCGACCGAAAGTTCGTCGTTCCGTTTGACGACAGGATCCACGCCTAACTCGCCAAAATACTGGACGAGATTGTAGGTGAACGAGTCGTAATTATCGACGACGAGCAATTTCACTGGTCAGGCTGCGATTAAGATCTGCCGATCACATCGCCCGGGCGATGGCTTCAAGCATGGCTCGGCTCTTGTTGATCGTTTCTTCATACTCGCGCGCCGGATCAGAGTCTGCAACGATGCCGGCACCCGTTTGCAAATAAGCCTTGCCGTTCTTGAGGACGATTGAGCGCAGCGCGATGCAGCTCTCGAGTGCCCCGTCCAATCCAAAATAACCGACCATTCCGGCATAAAAGCCGCGGCGGTCTTTTTCCAGTTCGGCGATGATTTGCAGGGCCCGAATTTTTGGCGCACCTGATACCGTTCCTGCGGGAAAGGTCGCGCGCACCGCACCGAAGGCGTCTTTGCCTTTCAACAGGCGGCCGGTCACATGCGATACGATATGCATCACGTGACTATACCGTTCAATTCCCATGTGTTCGGTCACTTGGACGGTCCCAAATTCGCTCACGCGACCAATATCGTTTCGGGCCAGATCGATCAGCATCACGTGTTCGGCACGCTCTTTCGGGTCGGAAAGCAACTCTTTGGCTAGCTGTTCGTCCTCGGCAAAATCAGCGCCGCGCGGACGCGTTCCCGCAATCGGTCTGATCTCTACCACTCCGTCGCGACATCGAACGTGCAGTTCCGGAGAGCTGCCGAGAACAGTGAAGTCACGATCGAACCGCAGGCAGAACATGTAAGGAGACGGATTGCCAAAACGGAGCGAGCGATAGAGATCGATTGGGTCACCCGCAAAATCGATCTCAAAACGCTGTGACAGGACAACTTGAAAAATGTCGCCGGCAGCGATCCTTTCCTTCGCTTTCGCCACCATGGCTTGAAAATGTTCGTCGGTCGTATTGCTTCTCGGCTTTGCTTTATCGGCCGGAACCCCGGTTTCGATCGAGCGCATGCGCACTGGCTGGCTCAGTCGGTTCGCCAGCGCAGCCAAGTCCTGTTGGCCTCGGTCATACGCATTGGTCACGCTCGCCTCATCATGGACGTCTTCAATGTAAGCGTTGCTCACCAGGCTCAATTTCCGAAACCGGTGATCGAACACGATCATGGTTTGCGCGATCATAAACATCGCCTCCGGAAGCTGCAGATCATCGCGCGAGGGAATACGTACACTCGGTTCGAAAAAACGGACGAAGTCGAATCCGATGAAGCCAACCGCCCCAGCCGTGAAATGAGGAATATTCGGCCGGCTGACAAAGCGAAATTGCTCCATCGCTTTTTGCAGCTCAATCAGCGGATCGGAATCGGTCTCAATCTTCCTAGTCCGCTCGTTCGTCGTAATTGAAATGGTTGATCCGCAGCTGCTGAAAAGAAGGAGGGGATTGGATCCGATAAAGGAAAAACGTCCCGACTCCTCATTTTTCTCCGCGGATTCAAAAAGGAAGCATGGCAGGTCGTTGCGAAGTTTGGCGAAAGCTGAGACCGGAGTTTCCGTATCGGCCACCAACTCAATCGTCATTGGGATGAGATTTCCGTGGCAAGCCAGCGACCGGAATTCTTCCAGGGATGGCGAAACGGAGGATTGGAATGATGGAGTAATGGAGTGAAAATGTTGAAGTGTTGAACGCGCGTAACATTACGCGATTGCGCCATGACTCCAGTAATCCTTGAATTAAAGGTTGCGCAAGAGAGTCGTCGCGCCATTATTTCTACCCGCTCAAACTCGGGAGTAGCTCAGAGGTAGAGCACCTCCTTGCCAAGGAGGACGTCGCGAGTTCGAGTCTCGTCACCCGCTCCATCCTCCGCTATGGGGCGCAGCGGAGAAGCGAAAGGTTGCAGCGTCCCGCCGTAGCCTTGGGCGAAGGAGGACCCTTTTTTGCAGCTCCGGCTGGCAAGGCAGGTCTGGCCGCTCTAGTCACGTGGCTCCGCTTGGATCGGGCTCACTGAGCGCCATGATAAACACAAGCGCATTGCGCTCAAGTTTTTTCGGCCAAGCCGCGCTTTATTTTACCATCGCGATGGGTTAGCCCGATCCACCTTCCATTGCCCGCAAACACCTTTAGAATCCCC
>JBEEGU010000298.1:0-10716 GCA_041167025.1 Verrucomicrobiota bacterium | reverse complement strand
CACCACGGTAAGCGGGTCGTTCGACGCAGCATCAGCCAGGCAAAGACACAAGGATGCCGCTAGCCAAAAGCCGATAACGCGTTTCATGCTTGCCCGGTTTTCGTGCCGACTGTGTTCGCCTCAGGATACTGCGGCAAGCTGTCCGTAATCTCATCCCATGGCGGGCGGTTAGCGACATAAGTGTGAAATTGAGGGCGGATACCGGGATCATCATCAAACGCTCCCATGCGAATGGAGACTTGTGGGCCGTCCGGCCAATCGCCGCCGAACAGACTTGAACCACAGTTCGTACAAAAAGCTTTGACCCCGCCTTCGCCCTTTCCGTAAACCCGAATCCATTCTTCGCCTTGCAACAGGCGAAACTGCTCTCTCAAAACGCGAGCCTGGGTGCAAACCGCCGTGCCTGAGTGTTTGCGACACCGATCACAGTGACAATGATTAGCCCGCAGGAATGGAAGCTTGACCTCGAATCGTACTTTCCCGCACAGACAACTGCCTCGGACACCTTTGCTCATGAAAAATCTTCGGCCAAAAATGGCGCAAAATCGAATCGTACCGGCTCGGTCAGACGTCTACATTGTTTGAGACGTGTCTGGAAGCCGGCTTTTTTGAGCGTGCGTCAGCCCAGAGTCAACGTAACCGTTTCGCTCGGCTGGCCAATTTCTTTTTGGTCGACAACCGCCCGCGCGATGTAGGTCAGCTGGCCTGATTTGCCCGGCGCGGTATCGATGGCCGGCGTTCGGAAAAAGAAACCAACCAGCTGTGGCGCGCTGTCGTTCTTACCTTTGCGGTAAAGGTTAATTCCGGATACTTCGCCGCCGGCTTTTCGAAACGGAATCGTGACAAAGTTTCCTGTCTGCCGCGGCGTGCCGAGCTCAGCTCGGTAATTCTTCGGATCGAGCTTGGGCGAATTGATTTTGAGCCGTCGTCCCACTGACTCTGTGAACGCGGGATGTGCTTTGATACGCTCGACTCGCGCCTGGCGGCGGGTGTCGATTCCCGGATGCACCGCTTCAGGAGAGTCCACTCCGCGGGGTAGATCGATATACGATCCTTGGGACTGTCCTTCGAGCACGGCAACCGCAAGATGACTCGGATCGGAGGCAATCTCGGCTGCCAAAGTTTCCAGCAAATAAACCGCATACATCGAGTCGTTGATTGCGTTCGAGATTTCGGTCTCCGTGAAACCAAGGCTTGGTCCAACTTTCGCGAATTCTGCGGCAAAATGGCTGTGCCAGCGGATCTGGGCAGACCGATCGGTCGGATAATAAGATTTGCTCAATTTCGGTGGAACGCTCCTGCGGATCGTCATACCCGATCGAGCCGGTTCCGGTCAATCCAAATTGGCTGCCGCACCCTGGGCTATGTTAACGTTTTCGGCCCGATTTTGCGCTGCGCGATGATGAATTGCGCCAACTCCTGGCTGGCGAAATCGGGCGCGCCTTGCAATGCCTGCAGCATACTCTCCTGGTCTTCGGGCGAACGATTCTGACCGAGCTTAAACTTTACTTCGACGCACGTGATCTCGATTGAAAAACCAACGATTGCTTTGAGCATGGCGCCAATCTCGGCATCGGTTAAAGGGTTTTTCCATGGATTAGGCATGCCCGATTCGTATTTGTCGGTGGTATCGTAAACGATCTTCTGAAGAGCAGTCGCATCGACAATTGTCGGTACACCGTAAACGTGAGCGGTCGCATAATTCCACGTCGGCACAGTACGCTGCATCACATACCACGAGGGAGAAATGTAAGCGTGCGGTCCATGAAAGATGCAGAGAACCTCCTCACCGGACTCGAGATGACGCCATTGCCCGTTGGCCCGGGCCATGTGACTGCGCAATTTGCCTAAACCGCTAGCGTCTTGATCGAACAAGACCGGTAAATGACTGGCGCAAGTGCCGTCCGGGCCGTGCGTAATGAGCGTGGCAAATCCGTGGGCATGAATAAACGCCGCGATGTCGTCTCGATCCTCGACCCGATTGAACGATGGCACGTACATTGCAGCCGATAATTACACGCGCTTTTGGATTTTCCTGTCCAGATAGGCGGAAAAATACCCGGCGTATTGTTTCTGTAATCGAGGTTGTTGCCAATCTTTTCCGGTGAGCGTACCGCGGCATCTCGGAGATCGACAATTGCATTTTACCGCGTAATCACCGTCATCCGTCGTGCACCAATCATGAGTAAGTTCTTCACCAGCGTGAATGTCTCGCATTGCGACAAAAGTAATTTCGCCGCGAAGACCGAGGTTCGCATCGCAGGAATGATTACTGTACAGCATCGACCCGTCCCGTTCGTCGGCAGTCACGGGAGCGATATATAAATCATCATCGATCTGAATTTCCACCGGTCCGAGGGTCGACGTGACTTTCTCGCGCAAAAATTCGCCGCTGATGATATGCCCGCCTTTCACCGCCACGACTTCGTCCTTCGCAATGTCCGCCGTCGCAAACAAGCCATGGCCGTGAATGTCGCTATCGCGCACTGCCGTTTTCGGTGAGCGATAGGAAAGCGGAATCATGTGGCAGATCGGTCGGGCCGTTTACGGAAATTTCACTCGATAAAAACGCATGCTCAGACCACTCGCATCGTCAAAACTAAAGGTCCCGTCGTCGCCTACCGAAGCGGTTGCGAGAAAGGCGAACTGCTGGGTTATCGCTGGCGTCGCTTCCACCGTAACCGTGGTGAACGGCACCCCAGCGCCTGTCATTACAGTGTGGCCGCTGACCAGATCCCTTGTGATCGAATTGACCGTTACCGTCGGTGAAACCGGCACAATTTTAAAAAGGGCGCCGTTGACAATGTCGCAGATATAAAGCTCACCGTTGGCGTCTTCGCCGAATGAAGCCGGAGAGCCGAGGGAAAAATTCCCGGAGCTCGTCGGGAACAATTGCGAAGTAATGTCCTGGAAGTTCGAGACAATGGCGCCGTCGTAGCTCAACGCGAAAATCTTGTGCGTGACGTAGTCTCCGAAGACATACCTGCCCTGTAAACCAGGGATTTGTTTCCCACGATAGACGTAACCCCCGATGACCGACCCACCGGTCGTGCGCGGATAGTCAAAGATCGGGTCGACCCCATCCAAAGGCCGGTCGCCACCTACCGGAGGGTTGCCCGTCGGCGTCGCGATGGAGCCTTCGCGCAACCGCCATTCGTAGTTCTCACCGCCGCTCGGATGAGTTGGCTCCTGAACATCGATTTCCTCGCGCGTGCTCTGGCCTACATCGCCGATAAACATTCGGCCGCTTGCTCGATCGAAGCTGGCCCGGAACGGGTTACGGAGGCCGTAGGCCCAGATTTCACCCCGGGCGCCGCTCGTGTTAACGAACGGGTTATCCGCGGGAATCGTCGATGTACCAGCTACCGGATCGACTTGAATCCGCAGTATTTTACCGTAAATCGTCGTTAGACTCTGGGCATTGCCCCCAGGTTCCAAATGGCCCGTGCCCGAGTCATTGCAACAGCCGCCGTCCCCCGTCGTGATATACAGATTGTTAGTATCGTTAGGGCGCGGGCTGAAACCAACCCATCCACCGTTATGATCTCCCCCGACCTGATCGAATGTGAGCAGAATCTTCTCACTGTTAGCGTCACCATTTCCGTTAGCGCCAATCGAGAACTGTGAAATGCGCGTTTTGCCATTGTTAAACGCGCCGCCCGGAACCAGAAAATTGAGGTAGAACTTTCCGTTCGTAGCAGAGTTCGGATCGAACGCCATCCCGAGCAGACCGCGTTCACCTGTCGTGGTGATACGAGAAACAATATTCAGAAAGGCGGTATTGTTCATTTTCCCGGAGGAAAGATTCAGGATCGAAATCGTGCCGAGCCTGGAAACGATGAACAGCCGATCAAAATCACCCGGTGGCGCGGTGACAAAAAGTGGCTGATTCAGGCCCGAAGCAACCCGGACGGCGGCGAGACCCTGGATCGATTGCGATCGCGCCTCGGTGAGCAGGAGGAGAAATAACAACAAGCAGGATAGGCGGAATGTCGCCTGATATTTGCCGCCTAATCGATTTCGCATTTACCGGAGTCATCCAGAATACGGAGAGTCACCTGCTCGTCCACCCCGAAGCCACGAAGTGTTTGCCTGGTTATCACTCCGCTCGCGCCCGCATGACGATGATGGTCCCACGTCGCACCAGCTCGTCCGATTGCCTCTCACTCAGGCAGGGACAGCTCTCCGAGCCGGCTGTTCGCAGCCGCTTGTCGTACAGTCGATCGAAATAGATTGGACGGCTCGAAGAGCCGTCCCTACCTGGGGAGGTCGCTGTTCACATGTTCCCAGGCAGAGCTTTTACGGATATTTCACGCGATAAAATCGGACAGCCGGATTTGTTGTATCACTGAATTCAAAAGTTCCATCGCCCGCGACCGGCACTGTTGTTAGAAAAGCGAATTGCTGGGTTAGATCCGATGTCGCTTGTATGGTCACATTGGTAAATGGCACGCCCAAGCCGCGTATAATAATCTGCGGAACCATCGGGTTGGTCAGGTCCCTCGTGATGGAATCGATCTCTACGTTAGGCGTCACCGGCACAATCTTGTAAACATTGCCATTCCCCACATCGGTGATGTAGAGCTCGCCGTTTGCGTCTTCCGCGAACGAAGAAAGGCTGTTCAGACTGAAACCGGTCGACGCCGAAAAAAACTGGCTGGTGATGTCCTGAAAATTCGATGCGGTCGTACCGTCATAATTTAGCGCGAATATTTTCTGGGCGAGGTAATCTCCAAACACATAGGTGCCTCGCAACCCCGGGATCTGATTGCCGCGATAGACGTAACCGCCGATGACAGTGCCGCCCGTGTTGCGATCGTAGTCCAAAATGGGATTCACCCTCGGCGGTATCGGAGTCGGCGTGGGCGTAGCCTTGGGAAAGAACGGATTTTGGATAAAACCTTCGCGATCGCGCCAACCATAGTTTTCGCCACCGCCCGGATTGCCCGGCTGTTGCACGTCCACCTCTTCGCGCGAACCTTGGCCGACGTCTCCGATAAACATGCGACCCGTTAGGCGATCAAAACTGTCGCGATAGGGATTGCGGAGACCCAGAGTCCAAACCTCTTTCCGGACCGGCGGATTAGAAACGGCAAGCGGATTATCGGGCGGGATCGTATAAGTCGCGGTCTTCGGTTCCACGTGGACGCGCAGCATTTTTCCCAGGAGCGTGGTATTGTTTTGCGCGTTGCCACCGGGCTCGATGTGACCGGGAGGTACAGGCGCCGGAGACGGATCGACATCGTCATGGTTCCCTCCATCGCCGGTTGCAACGTAGAGGTTATGATCATCGTTAGGCCTGGAACTGAAACCAATCCAGCCGCCATTATGATTGCTTTGCGGATGATCGAACGTCAGAGGCTTTGCTGGGGACGGCGTCGGTTGCACCATGGTCAGGAGCTTTTCTGTCGGGTCCGCCACGTCAGGATTATTCGAAACCTGAAACTGGGAGATATGAGTGACGCCGTTCCCCCACACGCCTCCCGGGACCGTAAAATTAAGATAAAACTTTCCTTTTCCATCGCTGCCTTCGGTAAAATAATCGGGATCGAACGCCATCCCGAGCAGCCCCTGCTCGCCCCCGCTGCGGATGCCGGTGTGAATATCGAGAAACGGAGTTGGGTTAACGACACCGGTGACGAGATTCAAAATATGGATCTGCCCGCTTTGCCGCACAATAAACAACCGGTTGTAATCACCCGGAGGCGCCGTCGCAAATACCGCCTGCGGTAAAGGCGTAGGCGTTGGATTGGGAACGGCCGATGGGACGACCCGAATGGCTTTAACCGCGGGCAACGCGTGCAGATCCGAAGTCGTGTTCAAAAAAACGAAGGCGATGACAAAAAGCACTCCGGACCAGCCAAGCCTTCGTCGTTTGTTACGATTTCCCCTCATGTCTCCCCTTTCAATTCGCAAGCGGCGCCTCCTTTGCGCGCTCTTGGATTACGGAACAATCTTGTAAACTTTTCCGCCGCTTATGTCGCAAATGTAGAGTTCTCCGCTTGCATCCTCGCCAAACGAGGAAAGGCTGCCCAGAGTAAAGCCGCCTGCGCGCGTCGGGAACAGCAGCGAAGTGATGTCCACAAAATTGGATGCCGACGTCCCATCGTAATCGAGTGTGAAGATTTTTCCGGCGACAAAATCGCCGAAAACATATTTGCCTTGGAGCGCAGGGATTGCGCTGCCGCGATAAACATAGCCGCCGATAACAGTTCCACCGGTCATCCGTCCATAATCCAGAATCGGATCGACATTCCCGGGAGGCGGCGCTCCGCCGACTCCCGGTGTGGCGGCCGTTCCTTCCCGCAGGCGCCATCCGTAATTCTCTCCGCCACCCGGATTGGTCGGTTGCTGCACGTCGATCTCTTCCCGCGTACTCTGGCCAACATCGCCGACAAAAAGCCGTCCGGTCTGCCGGTCGAAACTGTCTCGAAACGGATTGCGCAGACCGAAGACCCAAATCTCACGGCGAAACGTGCCCGAGGAAAAAAACGGGTTATCCGATGGGATGGATGCCGTCCCCAAAGTGGAATCAACATGAACCCGTAGGATTTTTCCGAGCAGCGTCACGTTGCTTTGCGCATTGCCGCCCGGTTCGATGTGCCCGGTCCCCTGATCATTGCCGGAGCCGCCATCCCCGGTCGCGATATACAGATTGTTGCCGTCGCCGGGACGTGCGCTGAATCCGATCCAGCCACCGTTATGGTTCGTCTGCGGATGATCGAAACTGAGCAGGATCTTTTCGCGCGCTTTTTTCTTCTTCCGTTTGCCGGTGGCAACCTGGAACTGCGAAACGTGTGTCACGCCGTTCCCGAATCGGCCGCCAGGAACAGTAAAGTTCAGGTAAAACTTATTGTTGCTCGCATAATTCGGATCGAACGCCAGTCCGAGCAAGCCTTGTTCGCCCGATGTCGAGGTGAGGATTCCCTGGACACTAAAAAACGGTTTGGCATCGAAGGCATTTGTGCGCAAATCAAGCCGGAGAATCTGCCCGGTTTGCTGCACGATGAAGAGATGGGTCGCATCGCCCGGCGGCGCGGTAGCAAACAGCGGCTGACTCAACCCCGAGGCGATCAGCTGCGCTCCAAATCCCGATGACGTTTCTGGTCTGGCCAGTGCGACAAAGCCGAACAGCACCGCAGCAACGGCCCACCCCCGTATAACGCCGGTCCTCATACCCCTTGCCATATTCCCCTGGCAACGTAGCGCGCACCTTAAGTTTGGCGAGCGCTGTGATGCAAAGAAAGCTTGCGGAATCAATCAAATATAGGATGAACCCATTGCGTGAGGCGCCCGTTCCCTTTCATTTCCAATTTGGCGACGCTCGTGACCCTCTGCGCCTGGCTGGCCATTTCGAATCACTGCGTCCTTGGGGCCGAAACGTCACAAGCGCAAAGGCAGCAGGACGAATGCCCGTTTCATTCCAAACCATCATCGCCGGCAAAAGAAAAATCTTCGACCGATTTGCCGTGCTGCAAAATTCTGCGGGCACTACCGACCCAAAAGATTTATTCGGCGAAGACATTTGTAACGGCTGCCATCGATTACCCGACACTGATCGTTGCTCTACGGCCGCGGATTGCCCAGGCGCCACTGCCACTCGATACCGGACCGCCTGGTAAAACATCATTCGTTGAATTGATCGGAAGCATGCACGCGCATGCTCCGCCTTCGCTGGCTTAGACGCGAACGTGCGCGTCCGGCGCGCGCCTCGCGTCCTGTTTTCTGCGCCCTGGCGGAAGACATCTTCCGTTCCTTCGACGAAGCCCTGTGCAAGGCGCGCAAGCCAAACATGCGAGACGCGTGTGCTCCCGGACAATCACAATTCCAAACCAATTTTCCCATTAATGCATAAACAAGTTTTGATTGTTCTAGCCGTAGCCGCGCTCGCAACGAGCAGCGCCACTGCACAGGTAGCGGCGGGTCACCCACCCGCCACCGAGAACGAACCCACGAACGAAAAAGTTATCTACACCTGCGTGATGCACCCGGAAGTGGTGCAAGACCACCCCGGTGAATGCCCAAAATGCGGGATGACTCTCGTTCCAAAAAAACAAAACAGAAAACGCCCAACGCCCAACGCCCAACGTCCAACGCCCAATTCAGATCAGGTAACGGCGGTTCAGCGAACCGCCACGAGTCAGGAGCATCATCCCACGCACGAAATGAGCATGTCGATGCAATCCACAATCACCCTGGCCGATCCGATGGCTCGCGAAAGCTCCGGCACCGCGTGGATGCCTGATTCCACACCGATGTACGGGCATATGTTCATGTTCGGAGAGGACATGCTGATGTTGCACGGCGCGATTTTTCCGCGTTACACCAACGTCAGCTCGAACCGCGGCGATGATCGTATTGACGCGCCGAACTGGATCATGGCGATGTACTCGCATCCTTTCAGTGAAAGCACTCAAATCGGAGGTCGATTGATGATGAGCCTGGATCCGTTGACCGAGGGCGGCCGTGGTTATCCATTGCTCTTCCAAAGCGGCGAATCATGGCACGACCAGCCGCTGCACGACCGGCAACATCCACACGACTTATTCGACGAGGTCTCATTGAGTTTGTCGCAAAAGCTGATCAACGACCTCAGCGCGTATCTCTATTTCGGCTATCCCGGCGAGCCTGCACTCGGTCCGCCGACTTTCATGCACCGCCTCTCCGCCATGGACAATCCGGATGCGCCGATCGGCCATCATTGGCAGGATTCTTCACACATCACCTTTGGCGTCGCGACCGCAGGTCTGCAATGGCGCAACGTTAAGGTCGAGGGAAGCATTTTTACCGGACGCGAACCAGATGAGGAGCGTTACGACTTCGATCGGCCGCGATTTGATTCCTATAGCGGGCGAATTTCGTGGAATCCGACGCCAAATCTGGCGCTGCAGGTCTCGCATGGTTATCTGAAAAGTCCTGAAGCGCTCGAACCAGATGTAAACCGACACCGAACCACCGCGTCGGCCATTTACAATCTGCCGCTCGCTCAGGATTCAAATTGGTCAAATAGTTTCGTCTGGGGCAAGAACAACGACTCCGGCGAAAAAACCCAGTCCTTCTTGGTCGAATCCAATTATCAGCGCGGCCGGGACACAGTTTACGCCCGGTGGGAACGTGTGGAAAAATCGGCTCACGAGCTCGTTTTACGCGAAGTCGATCATGCAAAAATTTTCCCGGTCAATACGGCTTCGATCGGTTACGTGCGCGACTTTTCCCACGGAAACACAATCGATATCGGACTAGGCGGGCAATTGACCCTGAATATCTGGCCGGATGGCCTCGATCGCTACTATGGCGATGGCGTTGGCTACGGTTTCCAGATTTTCCTGCGCATTCGCCCGTCGCTACATTCGCACGGCGGGAATGAACATTCCGAACCCGTTCCCGGAATGGAGAAATAAACGACACAACCACGTGCATATGGAGGGCGGAGCTCGTGCGACGCCGGGTTTCGCGGCTGGTAAGAGCTCGCCACTACATTCTCCGTTTGATGTAACGCGAGCGTTCCGCCACTCGCGCTGTTTCTGACTTTTCGGCAACGATAACCGCCGCTACAAGTTGGCCAGTGAAGCACCGCCAAGCCGCCGTCATTTTTATTTTCGTCACCGTCACGCTAGACATGCTGACGGTCGGCTTGATTGGACCGGTTTTGCCGAAACTAATCCTCACTTTTTTGGGCGGCGACATGAAAAACGCCGCGGATTGGAATGGCTGGTTCGGTCTCGTCTTTGCCCTGATGCAGTTTTTCTTCTCGCCCGTGCTCGGCGTGTTGTCCGACCGTTTCGGAAGGCGGCCAGTGATATTACTTTCGAACCTGGGTTTAGGCATCGATTACATCGTCATGGCCCTCGCCCCGACCATGAGCTGGCTCTTCCTCGGGCGCGTCATTTCCGGCATCACCACTTCCAGTATTCCCACCGCCATGGCCTACATCTCTGATGTCGTCCCGAAAGAAAAACGCGCGGGAGCATTCGGCATGATCGGAGTCGCTTTCGGCGTTGGATTTGTTCTCGGCCCGGCCATCGGCGGTTTGCTCGGCGATGTCGATCCGCGCCTGCCGTTCTGGGTCGCGGCCGGGTTTAGCCTAACGAACTGGATGTGGGGTTATTTTTTCGTTCCGGAATCGCTGCCTCTTTCCCAACGCAAGCAATTTACCTTGCGCCGGGCGAATCCAGTGGGTTCGCTCGTATTGCTGCGCTCCCATCACGAACTTTGGCGGCTCGCTACGATTCAGTTCCTGGCCTACATCGCGCACAACGTCTTCAGCGTCTGGGCGCTTTACACCATTTACCGTTTCGCCTGGCGTCAAAGCATGATCGGCCTCTCCCTGGCCATTGTCGGAGTTTGCACCGCCTTAATTTCAGCTGGGCTTACACCGCGCATGGTTAAGCGCTTCGGCGAACGTCGCACCCTTTATATCGGACAGTTTTTTGGAGCGAGCGGCATGCTCCTCGCCGGCCTGGCTCGCAGTAGCGCCTTCT
The DNA here is from genome assembly GCA_041167025.1 of Verrucomicrobiota bacterium. Classification (GTDB taxonomy): domain Bacteria; phylum Verrucomicrobiota; class Verrucomicrobiia; order Chthoniobacterales; family UBA10450; genus DATFCK01. Next base: position 235 of record JBEEGU010000298.1, on the reverse strand, counting down.
TTCTGGGATCTATCCCAATTATTTCGACCTGGAATATATCGATGCCCGCCGCTCAGGGTATGATGACGCATCGGGTAAGCGAACGTGAGCAAGGCGCGCTCCAAGGCGCAATCGGAAGCTTGCGTTCGATCACTTTCATCATCGGCCCGGTCTTGTTCTCCAGAACTTTCGGATGGTTTATCGATCCCACCCATTCGTACCACGTGCCGGGTGCACCCTTTTATCTCGCCGCCGC
>JBEEGU010000297.1:0-2718 GCA_041167025.1 Verrucomicrobiota bacterium | reverse complement strand
GTCAACGCATCCAGGCCTACGTCGAAAAACAAATTCCCAATCTGCAACGTCAGTTTCCGACGTTGCTGGAAAAATTATGGGCAGTCTTGAAAAAAAGCATCGGGGGATTTCTCGGTATCACCGGATTCCTGCTGAGCTTGGTAATGGTGCCGATCTATTTGTTCTTCTTTCTTAAGGAAAGGCCGCGCATCGAACAACGGTGGAAGGAGTATTTGCCTTTGCGTGCCTCCCCGCTGAAGGATGAAGTCGCGGAAGTATTGTCGCAAATCAACAACTACATCATCGCGTATTTTCGCGGGCAATTGCTCGTTTGCCTGGTCGACGGTACCCTCATCGGCAGTATTCTGACCTTGTTCGGTCTGAATTTTGCCCCTCTTATTGGCGCTCTGGTCGTCGTGCTGACGATGATCCCGTACGTCGGGATCGTCCTATGTTGGGTTCCAGCCGTCCTCATCGCTGCGGCGCAATACGGTGACTGGTGGCATCCGCTTTGGGTCACGATCATTTTTATCGTCGTGCAAAACCTTGAAGGGTTGTTCTATGCGCCGCGCATCGTTGGAAATTCTGTGGGGCTTCACCCCGTGACCGTAATCGTTTCCATTTTCGTCTGGGGTTTGCTGATTGGCGGCTTGCTCGGTCCGATGCTGGCCGTTCCGCTTACCGCGACGATCAAGGTGCTGCTCGCGCGCTACGTTTGGGGACGTGGTTTGCGTGAAGAAGTCCTGGACTCGGCGCAACAAGTACCGGTCGTCGCGGAATCTCGTGCGGCTCGGTAGGCGCAGTCGTCCAAATTCTTACCGCCACGCTCACAGTTGCAATTGTCTTCCGGCTTGAGTAGGGACAGGCACAAACGATGCCAGAAAAAGTCAAACGCGTTCGGCGCCGCAAAAGAATCAGCGCTTTTCCTGCGGCCGACTCCTTCCCCATCTTTCGTCATGCCGTGTCACCCCAGCGGCTCGCGCTTTTGGTGGCGGCGATCGCGATCGCAATTTTTCTTGGGATCCTTGCGTTCAGCTACGGTTCAAAACTTTATGGGGGATGGCGAGAGCAACGCTTGTTGCGCCAAGCCTCTGTCCTTCTCCAAAACCAAAATTACAACGACGCGATCCAGGCCGCCCAAAAAGCACTCGAGCGTCACCCTAATTCTCTTCCGGCATTTTACATTTTGGCGGACGCCACCGAAAAACAAAATCTCGTCGAAACGATCGCGTGGCGGGCGCAAATTGCGCGACTACGGCCCGACGATCTCGACAGTCAGTTAAACCTCGCGTCCGCCGCATTGCGGTTTGGCGAATTGGACACTGCCCGGAAGGCGCTGGAACAAGTAGCTCCAGACAATCGTGACAAGGCCACTTATCACGTAGTAGCGGGCTGGCTGGCCCGGGCTCAGGGAGACGAGGCCGGACTGCAACAACATTTCGCGGCTGCTGTGAAACAGGATCCAGCGAACGATCTCTATCAATTCAATCTCGCAGCGCTCCAGATCAAATCAGCCGACAAAGACAAGCGTGCTGCGGCGCGGCAGACTCTCGATCGGTTGAGTAAAGTGGCTCAATTTCGGGTGGGCTCTTTGCGCGCATTACTCAAGGACGCGGTCGAGCAAAACGATCTTTCCGCTGCCGACAACCTTGCCCAAGACCTGCAGATGTCGTCGCAAGTCACCTTTGCCGACTATCTTCTCTGCCTGAATTTCTATCGTAAGCTCGACGAAAAGAAGTTTTCAGCACTGCTCGACAAAGTGAAACCAGTTGCAGCTCGGAATCCTTCCGATCTGGCTCTTCTGATGGATTGGATGAACAACAACGGCTTGGCGGCTGAGGTCCTAAAATGGACCGAAAAGTTGAAGCCAGATATTACCGCCATCCCGCCACCGTCGATCGCGGTGGCGGAGGCTTTTGCCACAGTCAAAAATTGGTCGCGTCTAAAACGGTGGACTCGCAGTGGTTCATGGGGCACCGCGGATTATCTCCGGCTGGCATACCAAGCGTTCGCGGCGCGCCAAGTACGGCAGGCGGGAGCGGAAGCGGAATTTGAATCGTTATGGCGATCCGCGGAACGAGCGGCAGAGGATGATCCGGAACGCGAACTGAATCTTGCCCGCCTTACCACGAAATGGAATTTGCTCACCGAGGCCGAGCAGCTCTGGTTACGGGTGGCGAAAACCGCCCCGTTTCGCCGTGAAGCCCTGGACACGCTGGCCCGCATTTATCGGTCGAACAACGATCTGCCGAATTTGTATCGAACAATGCAGCGTTTACATGAAACTTCTCCCGGCGAAGCCGGCACCGCCGCGAACTATGCTCGTCTTGCTCTCTTGCTTGATCAAAATGCCTCCGAAGGCCATCGCATTGCCAAGGAGGCCTTCGAACAGGCGCCGACCGATGTAAATTGCGCCGTGACTTACGCATTTTCCCTTTATGGTCTCGGCCGCACGACTGCCGGTCTCGATGTTGTTAAAAAACTTCCGGCCGGCCAATTGCACGATCCTCATGCTGCCGCCTACGTCGCGGTCCTTTTGCTCGATGAGAATCAGGTAGCTGCTGCGCAAGAATACATCGAGGCCGCGCAGCGCGGGCCCCTCTTTGTTGAAGAGAAAAAATTACTCGATGAGGCATTGGCTAAGATTAGCGCGCCCAGCCCGACTGCCGTGCCCTCCCCATCCGTCTCCGCGCGGGATCCGATTCTCCCGATCTCAGGTGCCACAGTTACCCCCAAACC
>JBEEGU010000296.1:0-10873 GCA_041167025.1 Verrucomicrobiota bacterium | reverse complement strand
GGATGCACTAGCGGGAGCGTAATCCCTCCCTCACTGGCATGAATTCGTTCATGCCGGACCGCGCGCTTGCATCGCATGCTTCGCTATGCGAACCGGAGATTGCCAAAGAACGCTTAGGATAATCCCTCCCTCACCCGCCATGCCTTCATCGAGCATTGCACGTTGCACGTTGGGTGTTGCATGTCGGGCGTTGCTTAGGTAGCGGCGGTTCACCGAACCGCCATTGGGGACTCGATCATGAGCATGAGCATGAGCATGATCTAACGAAAGACCGCTCGATTTGGGAGCGTTTAGGTGAGGTCGCGGAAGTTCACTCCGGCAACTGCGGACGGTGGCGATTTAGGTCAATCGCCTCTACCAACCTTTTACCGCGCGGCGAGCAGCTCTTTCACGCATTGGATCAAGCCTTGAACCGGGAACGGTTTAACGAGGTACTTGACGTGATGCATATTCAAAAAAATGGCCATGGCGGGTTCAGCCGCGAAACCGGTTATGAAAATAAACCTATCTAATAGAGCCGGGCGAATTTCCCGGGCTTTCAGATAAAATTCGTCTCCGCGCAGGCGCGGCATCATCAAATCGCACACCACCGCGTCATATTCGTGTGCTTTGATCTTGAGCATGGCTTCCTCACCATCATAAGCGACGTCCACGAGAAAATTTTCATCCGCTAGAATCCACTGCAACGCCGAGGCGAGCTGCTTGTCGTCGTCGACCAGCAGGATAGCCTTGAGTTCGAGGGTGTTAATCGGAGCCCCGGAATCCTCGGGGTGCGGGTGAAATTTCACAGGTCTTGCCTTAGCAGAAGCTGCGCCGCCCTGCCGCGAAAACCGTCAACTTGCCCTCGGGCGGGGGTTGTTTTACCCATCCTCGGTTTGAGGATGACGATAAGGTCAATAACGGGGCATCGGGCTGCCTGTCGAGTTGGTGATCACCCGCTGGGACTGTGACAGATTCTGGCGCGCGGCGTCCTGTTGCCGTGCCGATTGGGAGCTCTGGCTCGTGTCAGTCGACGTTCGCATGCTTTCGCAACTGACAAAAAAGCTGCCACAAATGATCAGGGCGATAATTTGCGCCTTCTTCATGACCTTTAATTACCCTCGGGCGTAGTTTGGATCAAGCATTGAGCCCGTGCTTCGCTACCCAATGGTGGCACCGAGCGGCGAATCTAACAAACAGGCGCTTGGCACGAGCGCCTCTACCACGTTAATTGGCGACAACACCCTGTGCGCCCCGAGCTTCCTCAGATCCGAAATTTCATCGACGGACAATTTATTGTACCAGTTGGCGGCAAATATCTCGACAACATCGAGCCGGCGACCGGCAAGCCCTACTCGCAGGTCGCGGACAGCGACGGACGCGACGTCGAACTCGCCGTTGCCGCGGCGGAGAAAGGATTCGTCAATTGGTCGCGCAAGCCAGCGGCGGAAAGGTCCGGCATTCTTCTACGGATCGCCGATTTGATCGAGCGCGATCTCGACCAGTTCGCGAGAGCGGAGTCCATCGACACCGGCAAGCCAATCTCGCTCGCACGCGGGCTCGATATTCCACGTGCTGTCGCCAATTTTCGCTTCTTCGCCACGGCGATCCTGCACACCGAAAATGAAGCGCACGTCACGGACGGCGTTGCTTTTAACTACACGCTCCGCCAACCCCGCGGCATCGCTGGATTGATTTCGCCATGGAATTTACCTCTCTATTTATTGAGTTGGAAAATAGCGCCCGCCATTGCCGTCGGTAATACAGCCATCGCCAAGCCTAGTGAGCTGACACCGATGACAGCGTATTTGCTCTGCCATACTTGCGGCGAAGCGGGTTTGCCTAACGGCGTCCTGAACATCGTGCACGGGACCGGACCGAGCGTGGGCGCTGCGATCACAGGCCATCCAAAGATCGGCACGATCTCATTCACCGGCGGCACGGTTACCGGACGCAAGGTCGCAGAAGCCTGCGCGCCGTTGTTCAAAAAAGTTTCGCTCGAGTTGGGCGGGAAGAACCCGAACATTGTGTTTGCCGACGCTGACCTTGATGCCGCCATCGCGGGTAGCGTCCGTTCGTCATTCGCCAACCAGGGTCAGGTCTGCCTTTGCGGGTCCCGCGTGTTCGTCGAACGATCAGCTTACAAAAATTTCGTTGAACGTTTTATTGAAAAAGCTTCGGCACTGCGGCTCGGCGATCCGCTCGATGACAAAACCGATCAAGGCGCGATCGTCAGCAAAACGCAGCTCGATAAGGTAAAGTTCTATGTCGATCTTGCACAGAAGGAAGGTGGCACGATCGCGCTTGGTGGTTCGGCGCCGAAATCTGTCAACGAGCGTTGCCAATCAGGCTACTTCTTCCCGCCGACAGTCATCACCGATTTACCGTTGTCGTGTCGGGTCAATCGCGAAGAAATCTTCGGTCCGGTGATCACGATCACACCGTTCGACAACGAAGACGAAGTGATCGGTTACGCCAACGATACCGAATACGGTCTAGCCTCGAGCGTATGGACCCAGAACCTAAATCGCGCGCATCGCGTCGCGGAAAAAATTCACACCGGCACGGTTTGGGTGAACTGCTGGCTCGTGCGCGACCTGCGTGTTCCGTTCGGGGGCATGAAAGCAAGTGGCGTCGGTCGCGAAGGCGGCGAGGAAGCACTGCGGTTTTTCACCGAGCCCAAAAATATTTGCATCGCTAAGTGAGGAAACAAGTCGTCACGGTTCGCATCGGCGTAATCCCACCTGCGATCGCATTCGTTGTCGTGTGCAGCGCATTGCTGATGATGTGCAGCTGCGAGACGCGACGAGCGCCATCGCTCACGGGTGCGTTTTCCGGCACTTTAGAAATCGACCCTGTGTTCCGTGAAACGGTTCGATTTGGACACCGGATCAATCTAATTGTCGCTCTGCGCAATCCTCGGTCTCAGCCTGTTGTGTTTCGTAACTTGCGGTTTCCCACATCATGGAAAAATGCCAAGCGCGGCTCAGGCTCTTCCAGCGGCGGAGGTGAGACCTTCACACTTGAGCCAAATACTCGCCGTTTCATTTACTGCACGTTTTACGTGGGTCCCGATATTGATCATGTTGATCCGATGCGATTCACGCGCGTTCAATTCGTAGCTCGGGGACTGGGGGCGGATGATATGTCATTTGAACGCGGGGATGGGGAGATCGACTTCACAGTAAATGCGCAGTTCAGCATTGAAGCGGAGGATTCTGGCCAGATTACCTTGGCACGGTACCGAATCGATCCGCGCAAAAACCGAGCGACTCCGTACTTCGTAGCTCGGGACCTGCAAATGCGCATGCCGTAGCGAGACAATATCCGTTTTCATCCGCGGGAACTTGCGGTTACCGCGCGGAGGTTGATGGTTGAGAGTTGATTGTTGCGAGTTGCGAACGAATCCGCGTGCATCCGCGTATTCCGCGGTTAAATCATTCCGATGTGCAGCGGCAGCGATTGGATTCGATCAGCAGCATGAGCATGACCATGATTATGAAGAAAAAGAATAGGCAATGAGCGGAGTACGATTACTGGTTGGGACACGCAAGGGCGCGTTCGTCCTGACTTCGGACGGCAAGCGCGAACGTTGGGAAGTCAGCGGACCGCATTTTGCGGGCTGGGAAATTTATCACGTCAAGGGATCCCCGGTTGATCCGAACCGGCTTTATGCGTCGCAGACCAGTGCATGGTTTGGGCAAATCATTCAACGCTCCGATGACGGCGGGAAAACCTGGACCCAACCGGGCACAGCGCCGGGCGAGCCGACGAGTACGCCCGACGGCACGCCGAAAGGTGACAGCAACAAGTTCGTCTATGATACGTCGCCTGAAACCGGCAAGCCCCTGACCACCCACATGTGGTACGACTGCACGCAGCATCCGTGGGAATTCAAGCGCGTCTGGCATCTCGAACCATCTCTGACCGATCCGAACCACGTTTACGCCGGAGTGGAGGATGCGGCTTTGTTCGAGTCGAAAGATGGCGGCGAGACGTGGAAGGAGCTCGCCGGATTGCGCGGCCACGGCACGGGCCCGAAATGGCAACCAGGCGCGGGTGGAATGTGTCTGCACTCGATCTTGCTTGATCCGAAAAATCCGGCCCGCATGTTTATCGCCATCTCGGCTGCGGGCGCGTTCCGCACTGACGACGGCGGCAAAACATGGAAGCCGATCAATCAAGGCCTGCATTCTCAATACATTCCCGACCCGAAGGCGGAGGTCGGTCATTGCGTCCATCACATCGCGATGCACCCGAAACGCCCGAACACGCTTTTCATGCAGAAACACTGGGACATCATGCGCAGCGACGACGCGGGCGATTCATGGTGCGAAGTGAGCGGAAATTTGCCAAGTGATTTCGGGTTCCCGATTGATATTCATGCGCACGAACCGGAGACAATTTACGTCGTGCCGATCAAGAGCGACTCCGAACATTTCCCACCCGACGGCAAACTGCGGGTCTATCGCAGCCGAAGCGGCGGCAACGAATGGGAAGAACTTACCAAGGGTCTGCCACAACACGATTGCTACGTGAATGTGCTACGTGACGCGATGACGGTTGACTCGCTTGATCCATGTGGAATTTACTTCGGCACGACCGGCGGGCAGGTTTATGCTTCACGGGACTCTGGTGATAGCTGGGAGCCAATCGTTAGGGATTTGCCAGCGGTTCTCTCCGTCGAAGCTCAAACACTGCTGTGAAGAACCTTTAAATCCCAAGGACCAAATTCCAGGCGAACTGCAAGGACCAAATCGAAGAGCGCCTGCAGCGGGCGCTCCTGTTATATTGATTATTGGGAATTGAAGTTTCCCTGGAGCTTGGAATTTGGATTTTGAAATTTGAAGTCATGGTCCGCGTCATCCTTCCCCAACATTTGCGCACCCTCGCGCGAGTTGGGACTGAAGTAGAGCTCGATATCGCTCCTCCGGTTACGCCGCGCGCAATTATCGATTGTCTCGAGACGACCTACCCGATGTTGCGCGGCACGATCCGCGATCACGACACGCAAAAGCGCCGTCCGCTGGTACGATTCTTCGCCTGTGGCGAAGACGTTTCGCATGATTCCCCAGATAAAAGCCTGCCCGATCCGGTGGCAAAAGGGATTGAGCCTTTCTTCATCATGGGCGCTATCGCTGGCGGTTAGATTTTGCACGGCGGAACACGCGTTGCGCGCGCGGACAAAGGCCTCGCGCACGTTGGCGGCTGACGCAGACTACCCTGCGTAATTCAGCGAGCCTGCGAGAGGCCCGCTCGTTTCGTCGGGATGACGAATCAGTGCGCGGAGATATGCGCTGCCAAAGCGCGCGCAAGACCAGGTGTCATCCTGAACGAAGTGGAGGACCACAACAGCGCTGTGGATCACGCAATTTTTGGTATGCTCGACGCGAGTATGTGAGGTCCCTCGCTTACGCTCGGGATGACAACCAGGGGAGCGCGGTTGGCGCATTAAGAAAGGCACACAATAAGCCTTATCATCCTGAGCGAAGTGAACGACCACACCGCAGCGCCAAGGATCAGACAAGCTAGAACAAGGGCCCAACCGCTTATGCGCGACCTCTATTTTGCGCTCGGAGATGCCGACGCCACATCGCGGGTGATGCAGACTATGGGGGTGCACCATTCCAAATAATCCGTGTCATTCGCGCGATCCGGGGTTAGAAAATATTGGGCAGCGCCGCGCTCACTATCATTTATTGGGACCTCGAACCAGATGTGGCTCACCTTTTTTTCAAATCGGTAATTTCCTGACAACCATTTGAACAACGTCTCGCCTGCTAATTCATGAGCAAATCATTTGAAAGTTCTCGAGCGCCCGAGCCAGTCGGAGCGTTCCCTCACGCCAAGCGTGTCGGCAATCTGCTTTTCCTTTCCGGCATCGGACCGCGCACCCGGGGCAGCAAGGAAATTCCCGGCGTCACACTAGGCGCCGCGGGCAACATCGTTAGTTACGACATCGAAACGCAATGTCGCGCGGTTTTTGAAAATGTCCGGTTTGTCCTGGAGGATGCGGGCGCCGACTGGAACGACATTGTCGACGTAACGGTGTTCCTCACCAACATGAAGAAAGATTTTCCGATCTACAACCGTCTCTATGCCGAGCATTTCGCCGGGCCCGGAAAACCCAACCCGACCCGCACGACCATTGAAGTGACCGCGCTACCGACACCAATCGCAATTGAATTGAAGGTGATCGCAGCCCAAAGTCGCCAAGTGTAGCTCTCCTTTTCCTCCGCTGGTATTTTGCTGGATCGTCAGGCGTTCGCTGCCTGCCAGGCTGTCAGCGCTGATTGCGCCGGGTCACCATTCGATGGCACTTCCGAGAAATCTCCCCGCAAAGCCTTTAATGCATACTTTTCAGCGTCGATTTCGCGTCGGGTCCGAACTCCTTTGCGGCGAAAAATTGGAACTGGCGGACACCATCCCTGGACGGCGTGCTGGAACAGGAAAGGCAGGACGATGCAAGGGATAACGAAGAACTTCTTGTTCACGAGCAGGCCAAGCACGGTTCCGGTGAAAGCGAGGGCCGATGCGTTCGTTTCCAACCAGCGTTCCATGTCCCATTCTTCGTCCAATTCGCCGATCCGACGAGTCAGGGTCGCCGCGGGTTGGCCGGCCGCTTGCATGACCCGCCGAGCAGCCTTGCGTTCGATTCGCCTGTTTACATTTTGCGCGGTATGCGCCTGCACGCGATCTTTGTTTTTCATCTCAAAAATAGTTCGTCGGAGCATACGCTATCGCGCTTGTCGGTTTCTAAGTGCCTGGAGGATCGTAGAGCATGAAATGTAGATTTGTGCAAAATCGTCCTCTGAAATGAGCATTAGACGTTTGAAAATGAGCGTGAACCTTGTCTATCGTAAATGGGCACTGCGCCGTTTCGGGTCATAGAGATCAACCACACGGGCATAACAGTCACGAATCTCGAGCGCTCTCTCGCTTTCTGGCAGGGAGTTTTGGGCTTCGAGCTTTCGCATCGGGCACACCATACGGGCGAGCTGGCGAGCGGGGTGACCGGAGTAGCGGGCGCGGAAATTTCGCTCGCGGTCCTGAAAGGCTACGGCCACAAAATAGAACTTCTGGAGTATCTTGCCCCTGCAGACCGTCGACGTCAGAATCTCCGCGCTTGCGATGTCGGTTCGGTGCACGTCGCACTGACGGTCGATAATCTCGATGCGGTGTTGAGCGCCGTTGCCGCGTCCGGTTGGAAGGCGGCCGGCAAGCCGCAAACTCTTCAGTCAGGTCCGAACGCCGGAAAGCAAGTGATCTACGTGCGTGATAGCGACGGAACCACCATTGAGTTCATGCAGCCACCCGCGTAAGCCACGCGGGCGGCTGATGTTCGAGTGCCGCCTTGGAACGACGGCACCTGAAATTATTTGTCCGTAATCACGACCAAAACTTTCTGAGCATCCGGCTGTGCAGGCACTTGATAGCCCGTTCCGGCCACAACCGTGATCCTGGCGCCTTCACCATTTGGTTCGCTCACGGTATCAGCGATCGCGTGCAGCGTGATGCTGGCGGAAGCAGCGTTGGCCGGAATAGCAACCATCCCGGGCGTGCCAGTAAGGGTGTAATCCGTGTTCAATGTTGCATTCCCCGAGGTTGAATAGTGAACGGTGAGCGAAGGATGCGTTGCCGGCTTCACCGTGAATGTAACGACGCTATCGTTACCTTCGACTATCGGATTTGGCGTGGCCGAAACAATCACCTTGGGCAGACCACTTGGCGTTGGAGTGGGAGTTGGCGTTGCCGTTGGCGTGGGCGTAGCAGTCGGTGTCGGCGTCGCTGTGGGGGTGGGCGTAGCGCTCGGAGTCGGTGTTGGTGAAGATGACCGGATTGAAGCGGCCGCTAACGATTGCAGCTGGAAGTCAGGGCTGGCGCCATTGGCCGACCCGATACCGGGCGTTACCGCGGGGGCCGGCCCGCTTCCGGTTCCAGTGTTAGCCACATTGACGAACTTCCGGGACGGATCGACCGCGTCAAACGGCGTAGTGTGACTGAGGTCGAAGCTCACGATATCGCCGACATGAACTTGCCGGCCAGTAGCGCCTAGGCCAGGTGCCACGAAGAACGCTGAATCAACGTAGGTAACATTCACGTCGAAGGTTGTCGCTCCGGTGCCCGCACTCGAAGTGACATTTACGCCCCCAGGACCTGAGGTAGCGTAATTGTTTGTCCCGAAGCTGTCGAAATTCGGCGCCGGAGTCGCGTCCGGATCCGTATGTGAGAACGTGCCCACGTCGGCACTCGGGGGGAGCGGTGTTCCCCGCAGGATCAGGGTTCCATCGTTGTAGCCCGTTCCCGCAAGCGGGCTGGCGTTTTGGCTCGCGTTATAATAAACCTCGAGGAAAGAGGTAGTAGCTTGCGTACCTGCTACCCGGAAAGTCACGCGCGCTGGCGTGGTGTTCACGGTTCTTACTGTCTCAGTGATGTTGCCAACCACCGTGATTTCATACGGCGCAATGCCGCCGGTAAAACCGGACGCATTAAGACCGACTGGTGTGATCTGCGTGGCCGCAGGCGTCACCACCGAGTTGAGCTGCGCTTGGAACAGGAGTTGAAATGTGCTCCCGACAGTGAAGGGCAGTGCAGCTTGGAATAGGGTATTCCCAGCGCCAAACTGAAAGGAGCCGACACTGATTGTTGGAGAATTCCCTGCGCCGTCCGGATCGAATACAATCGAATCTGAAGCCAGTGAAAACCCGGCCGCGGCTAACATCATTCCTGCAATAAATATTGTTGTGAAGCGTGTGTTAAAACTTGTCATGAATTCCCTTTTCTAGCTGCTTTCCCCGATTGAAGTTTGGTTGACTTAACACTGGATATGTCCGTCCGAGCTGCGGTTGTGTCAAATAATTTGCAAATTACGGGGGCCCTTCACCTGACGGTACAAGGGGGAATTGAGTGTTGGACGTTCGGCGCCGAGCGTTGGACCTTTGCTGTTCCGTTATGACCCGCGCATTTTCCGCGAACGAAGACTTCGCCCGTCAGCTTGATGCCGAAGATCCAATCCGTCACTCTCGGGACAAGTTTCATCTACCGCTCGGAAAGGATGGCAAACCGCTCATTTACTTTGCCGGAAACTCATTAGGGCTGATGCCGAAAACGGCGAGAGCGCTCGTCGAACAGGAATTGGACGATTGGTCGAAGCTCGCAGTGGACGCGCATCTCAGTGGTGCGACACCTTGGTACACGTATCACGAGACGCTGCGCGAGCCGATGGCGCGATTAGTCGGTGCAAAGCCCAACGAAGTGATCTGCATGAACAGCTTGACGGTGAATCTTCACTTGATGCTGGCGACTTTCTATCGACCGACAAAATCCAGATTCAAAATCTTGATGGAAGATCCGGCTTTTCCTTCCGATACCTACGCGATCAAAACGCAGATTGTTCATCACGGCTACGATCCGAAAGAAGCTCTCATTCTCGTGAAACCGCTCGCAGGCGAGTTCACCGTCCGGCAGGAGGAGATCGAGGCTGCGCTGGAAAAATACGGCGACGAAGTAGCAGTGGTGGTGATTGGAGGCGTCAATTTTTTTACCGGTCAGTGGTTCGACATTCCAAGAATCACAACCGCGGCGCAGAAACGCGGGATTACGGTCGGAATCGATCTCGCCCATGCAGCCGGCAACGTTGTGCTGAGCTTGCACGACTGGAATGTGGATTTCGCGGTTTGGTGCTCATATAAATATCTCAATGCAGGGCCCGGCGCAGTTGCAGGCGCCTTCGTCCACGAGCGGCATGCCACGAATCGGGATTTACCGCGTCTGGCGGGATGGTTTGGGAACGATCCGGCCACGCGATTCCGTCTGCATCTCGAGCCGGAATTCGTTCCGGTTCCGTCGGCCGACGCCTGGCAGATCAGCAACCCGCCCATCTTGTCGATGGCGCCGTTGCGTGCATCGCTCGCGATCTTCGACGAAGCCGGAGGAATGGAACCTTTGCGCGCGAAATCAATCAAGTTAACAGGATATCTTCAGTTCCTGCTCGAGCAGGCCGGCTCGAAAATCTATAAGATCATCACCCCGCCTCCGCCTAACGAGCGTGGTTGCCAACTCTCCCTTCTGGTTCATGAGCATCCGAAAGAATTGTTCGGCAAACTCGAAGCCGCCGGGATAAAATGCGATTTTCGCGAACCAAACGTGATCCGGGCCGCCCCCGCTCCGCTCTACAACACCTTCCGTGACGTCTGGAAGTTTGGAAAGCTTTTGGCCGAGCATCGGTGACCATCAAACCGGTCCTTGCGAATTTAGGCGTCTATCAACACAGAGGTCCGAGGATTTGTGTCGGGCCATGCTGCATTCCGCGCCATGATCTTGGGGGCCCGGACATGAATGTCCCGGCAACGCGATCACGGTTTCAAAACCACTTTGATGCAGCCGTCCTCTTTATCGCGAAAGGTTTTGTAGAGCTCGGGTCCTTCCTCGAGTGGGCGACGGTGGGTTATCACGAACGATGGGTCGATCTCGCCCGCGTCGATTTTCTCCAACAACTTGCTGTGATACCGCGCCACATGAGTCTGGCCCATTTTCATCGTCAGACCTTTGTTCATCGCCGCGCCCATCGGCACTTTGTCGAGAAAACCACCGTAAACGCCGGGGATCGAGACCGTCCCAGCCTTACGACAACACATGATGGCCTCGCGCAGAACGTGCGCGCGGTCGGTCGCGAGAAAAACCGCGGCCTTCGCCTTATCCATCACCGCATCAAAACTACCGCTTCCATGCGCTTCCGCGCCAACCGCATCAATGCAGCGGTCCGGTCCGCGGCCCGCAGTCATTTCCTGGAGCCGATCGTAAACGCCGCCTTCGATTTTCTCGAAGTTAATCACTTCGGCGTTTCCCTTCTCTTCCGCCATCTGCAGGCGCTCCGGAACGCGATCGATTGCAA